>JADZCV010000005.1 GCA_020851375.1 Nitrospirota bacterium
ACAACCGGAAGCGGCCTTGGCTATCAGATCACAACCGACTTTACGCCTTACAGGGGATACCCGGAGCTTGCGCAGGGCGATGCTGACGCCGCAGACTGGATAACGAATGCACTCCGTAAGATAGACCGGGATATAGGGACAGGCGTAATCGGTGGAGGCACTTCCACGAGCGCCACGGCAGGTAGCCAGACGTTGCCGTCCAATCCGGCTGGTTTTGTCAACGTGATTATTGCTGGAGTGGCAAGGAAGATACCGTATTATAATGTATGATTTAGTGTGACAATTTTTCTTATGTTTGCAAATGTTTGCATATTCAAGAAAAAGGGCAGGGAGATACCACCCAACCCCTTGATAATTCTGGTGGGCCGTGGAGGGATCGAACCTCCGACCCGCTGATTAAGAGTCAGCTGCTCTACCAACTGAGCTAACGGCCCCAAGAAAAAAATTGCTGCGCAATTTTTTTCACTTATAGATTATAGCCAATAGCTTGTAGCTATAAGCTATTATAGTCATGACACTTGTTAGTTTACACAAATTAAGCCCTGCAGCTATTAGCCATTTGCTTTAAGCTACAGGTGGATTTGCCTTAGGCAAATCCCTGGCGCGCCTGAGAGGAATTGAACCTCCAACACACGGCTCCGGAGGCCGTTGCTCTATCCGTTGAGCTACAGGCGCCCTAAGAAAAAATTGTGCTTCAATTTGTTCACTTGTGGCATATAGCCTATCGCAGCTATTAGCTATATGCTGTATGCTATTAGTGAATCTGCCGCAGGCAGATTCCTGGCAGCTGATATAATACAATAAAGCCTCATATAATTTCAAGATATATCATTTTGCAAGCTCAATCTTTATATCAGGATTATCTTTGAGGCCGGGTGACAGCCAGATGCTGCCGTCCTCGCGTACTATTACCGCTTCCACACCTTTCAGCCTTTCGATCATCTTTATTCCTGCAGCCGGTCCCATTGCAAAAATGGCTGTGGACAGGGCATCTGTAGTGGTGGAGTCCTTTGCGATGATTGACACGCTCTGAAATCCCTCCGAAGGATAGAGCGTTTCAGGTGACAGGATATGGTGATACCGGACGCCATTTTTTATGAAATACCTCTCATAATCCCCTGATGTTGATATTGACATGTCAGAAAGATGGACACTGGCAATCGTACTATCTTTCTTTCGGGGATGTATTATCCCTATTGTCCATTTGCTGCCATCCGGCTTCTTCCCAATGGCATGAAGATCTCCTGCGACTGCAATTATTCCTGAGTGTATGCCATGTGCACTTAAAATATTATGTGCGTAGTCAGCAGCAATGCCTTTCCCTATGCCGCCCAGATTTATCCGCATCCCTTTCCTTGTCAGAAAGATTGTCCCGCTCGTTACATCTAACCTGACATTATGATAATCTATCAGTGGTCTTGCGGCGGCTAATTCTTCAGGCGCTGGTATTTTATGTGATTCAGTTACATTCCATAAGTCTATCACAGGTCCAATTGCTATATTGAATGCGCCGCCTGAGGCTTCAGCAAATTCAAGCGATCTGTTTACAGCCAGTATGAGGTCGTTATGCACTTTAACAGGGTGAAGGCCTGCTGCGGCATTAACCTTTGAGATGTCCGACTCAGGCATGTATGTGCTCATGATGGTTTCAAGCCTGCGGATCTCATTGAACGCCGCAGAGATGGCTTCATCTGCTGTCTTTTCGTCTCTTGCAGCGACCGTAATCTCTACGACTGTACCCATCAGGAGCTGTGAGCGTTTGTAGATATGGAGTGTGGGATTGCAGCCAGGGCCGGCCATCTGGAGCAGAAGCAGGAAAACGATTAAAATTACGGATTGCAGCCTGAGCTTTGAAGTCAGAAGTTTTGACTTGGCAGATGAACAGAGATTATTCATGTCTACAATTCCCTCTTGTATGTCAGTGTTGCTATTGTCAGTGTGGAAACGGCAAAGATGGCAAGAAATACAAAGTCTGTTTCAATTCCCCTGAAAGTAACCCCCTTGAAGAGCAGGGATTTCAAGGCATGGACGGAGTATGTCTCCGGGTTTATCAGTGAGAAAGTCTTAAGCCATCCCGGGAAACTCTCTACCGGGTATATGGCGCCGCTTGGGAAAAAAAAGATGACGTTCAGAAAACCTCCCAAAACACCTACTATGCGCGGATGGTTTGCCCGCCCCAGTATAACGAACATCAGCCCCAGCAGGCCAAGCGTGGTAAGAATAATGATCAGTAAAATCGAAAGAAAAGAGTAGAGCGTAAGGATCTTCCAGAGATATACACCTGAAATGAGGGTGCCAAAAAAAAGTACAAGGACCGCAATTGCAGTTGTGATAATCACTCCGCTCGTCACGAGACCGATTACGATATCGCGCTTTGTAAGGGGAGTCAGAAGGTAGCTCTCCTCAATGCCGAGGAATTTGTCCATTACTGTGTTGAATGCCCCCGTTGTGATAGTGCCAAGGAAAATAGCCATTATTACCACACCGGGGATAAGACTCTGGTCATAGTCAACCTTACGGTAGAGCTCTACATTCCTGATAATGACCTGATCACTCTTTTCTCTGACCGTAATAAACCTGGCATCAATGCCTGCTGTCGCAGACATGATTGCAGCCCTCAGTGTTTCTGATGCAATTGTTTCTGTATTATCAAGGAACAACCCGACCTCACTTCTCCCCCCTTTTACGGCATTTCTGCTGAAGTCAGGCGGCAGAATAAGTACCCCCTTGTATCTGCCGTCTTTAATCCCTTTTAAGGCATTTCCCTGATCGACCTCATATGTTACTCTGATGGTTCGGGGACCTGATTCCACGGCCTGAAGCAGCTCTGTCATGCGTCTTGCATATGGCCCCTTATCCATGTCCACTACGGCGAGCGACAGGTTTTTTAACTGACCCTGGAATGAGTTGCCAAGTATTACGAGATACAGGGTAGGCATTAGTATGCTTGAAAGCACAACCAGGGGATTTCGAATAAACCTTCTGAGATCTCTTTCTACAACTGCAAGCAGTGGAATCATTCAATCGTTCCTATCTTCCCCATTTTTGCGGCACCCCGGCCCCTATCAGAAAACTAACCCTGCGTGCCTCTTCTTCCCTGATGGGTCTTCCGGTGTAATGGATAAATACATCTTCCAATGTCTGTTGTTTAAGGAGAACAGACATTACACGGCCGCCGGCATCTGCTATTTTACTGACAAGCAGGGGGATTGCCCGGGCTCCGTTATCAACGGATATCCGCAGGGCTCCTTCAGAAGCTGCGGCTGAATGCACAAAGCCAAGGGTCTTTATCTCATCTATAGCCTTTGTGCTCTCAAGTTCCGCAACAGTAATCTCTATGATATCCTTGTCCGGTAATTGTCTCTTGAGGCCTGGAATCGTGTCTATGGCCACTATCTTCCCGGAATCTATTATTGCTATGCGTTCACAGAGCAGCTCAGCCTCTTCCATGTAGTGCGTGGTAAGGAGGATGGTGAGGCTGTCTTCACTGCGGAATTTCCCGAGAAGCTCCCACACGACATGCCTGCTCTGCGGGTCCAGGCCTATGGTGGGTTCATCCAATATGAGAATGGATGGTTTATGAACGAGTCCCTTTGCTATTTCAAGCCTTCTCCTCATCCCTCCCGAGTATGTGGCAACAAGGTCGTTCATTCGCTCTTTCAATCCGACGAGCTCGAGAAGGTAGCCTGTCCTCTCACCCCTCTCCTTTCGCGGCATATCGTAGAATCTTGCATATATATCCATATTCTCAAGGCCTGTAAGGTCCAAATCACTGGTCATGGCCTGGGGGACCACGCCTATTAATTTTCTGACAGCGACCTTTTCCCGCTCCACATCCCTGCCCAATACCTGTGCCCTGCCTGAAGTCGGGTTCATAAGAGTGGTAAGTATCCTTATCAGGGTGGTTTTCCCTGCACCGTTGGGCCCGAGGAGTCCGAATACCTCTCCTTCTTCTATAGTGAAGGATGCGCTGTCAAGTGCAGTGATAGTGCCGAACTTTTTTACGAGTTCAGTTACTTTGATTGCTTTCATTATATTTATGGCAGGAACTTTACAGCCACCGTCATTCCAGGCTTCAGGAGTCCGTCAGGCTTTATAATTCCGACCTTTATCCGGAAGGTCTGTATGTCCTGCCTCCCCCTTGAGACATCACGCTGTGTGGCGAACCCTGCCTCTCTGCCTATCTCTGCCACCTTACCGTCAAATGTCTTATCCGGCAGTGCCTCTGTGCTGACAACGGCGTTGCTGCCGAGCCTTATCCTGCCGATGTCCGTTTCCTCCACATCCGCCCTTGCCCAGATCTTCTGCATATCATGGATTGTGTAAATGGTCTTTCCCGGTGTGGCAGATTCCCCTGTCTCAAATGCCTTGTATGTTATTACGCCGCTGACAGGGGATGAAATGATGGATTTCTTTAACAGGGTCTCTGCCAGATGAAGTCTTGCCTCTGCCTCATTTATGGATGCCTTTGCTGATGATACCTGTGCCTTTGCACTTTTAACACCAGCCATTGCGGTTGAAAGGGCTGCTTCCTCGCTGGCCTTTCCCGATACGGCAGCGCTGACCTGCGCTGTTGTTGAGTCAAAAAGTGTCTTTATGGAATCGAGATCCTTTTTTGCCGCATATCCGTCACGGAACAGTTGATTGATGCGGTTAAAGTTTTCCTTAGCATCCTCATTTATTGCCGTGGTACTGTCAATTTCCGATTGTGCCGCACGAACCGCTGCCTTCGCGCTTTCAACCCTGGCCATGGAATTCTCGAGATTGGCACGCGCCTCTTCATGTCTTGCCACTGCCCCTGCCACAACGGCCCGTCCTTCACTGGTTCTTGCAGCAAGTTCACGGTCATAAAGCCTTGCCAGGATGTTACCCTTCTTCACTGCAGCACCTTCTTCGCAGCAGAGCCATTCAATCTTTTCCTGAATTTCCGGACTGATGTCAACCTCTGTTGCCTCAATGATGCCTGTGGCCATTAGTGATGAATTGGTCCTGTTCACGCTGTTTTGCAGGTTGTACAACAGGACAACGATGATGAATACAATGATTAATGCAAGAATGATTAATTTCTTTTTCATTCGTCCTGTCTAATCTGATGTATCATCAGCATATTGGTTGAACCTGCAACACCCCATGGCACCCCAAGCGTTATAATGACCGTGTCCCCGCGCTTTGCGAGTCCTGTCTCCAGGAGTTTTTGCTCAACGCCGTTAATCATGGCATCAGTGTTTTCCCTGAGTTCCACAAGGACGCCCCTTACTCCCCAGTAGAGAGAGAATCGTTTAAGGATCGGCGGTGTGTGCGTAACGCCGATTATAGGGATGCGGGGCCTGTATTTTGATATGATTCGTGCAGTCCCGCCTGATTTTGTGAAAGCGACGATTGCCGTTGCATTTATGTCAAGGGCTGTATAATAAACTGCATGGGCTATAGCGTGTTCTGAATCTCCCCATACCTTGACCTCCTCAGGCACTGTCTTCAGATTTTTAAAGAGCCGGACTTCAGTGGCGGCTGCAATCCGGTTCATCATTGAGACGGCTTCAACCGGATATTTACCGACAGCCGTCTCTCCGGACAACATTATTGCGTCTGTGCCGTCAACGATGGCATTGGCAACGTCTGACGCCTCAGCCCTTGTTGGTCTCGGGTTGTGTATCATGGATTCAAGCATCTGTGTGGCAGTAATTACAGGAATGCCTTCTTCATTGCATCTGCGTATAATCTCTTTTTGTATGATAGGGACCTCTTCAGGAGGCAGTTCGACACCGAGGTCGCCCCTTGCTACCATTACGCCGTCTGCAACCTTTAATATCTGATCCAGGTTATCAACAGCCTCAGGCTTTTCAATCTTGGCGATTACCGGTATTGATGCGCCTTCCCTTTTCAGGATGTTTTTTACGGAGGCAACATCATCTGCGTTCCTGATAAATGAGATGGCGACATAATCCACCCCCTCCCGTATGCCTGTCAGCAGGTCATCCCTGTCTTTGTCTGTAAGGCTTGGTACTGAAAGTTGTGCCCCCGGGACATTGATCCCCTTTTTTTCCGTTAGCCGCCCGCCCCTTATAATGTTGCATATGATATCCGTTTTGGTGGTTTTCTGCACCTCGAGCTCAAGGAGTCCGTCATCCAGCAGGATGCGGGATCCTGCTGAAATTTCCTGCGGGAGAGGGGTGTAGTTAGTGGATACCTCGCGTTCATTTCCTGTGATATCCCTTGTGGTAATGGTGAAAGTTGAGCCTTCCTCAAGATATACGGCATCCTTATCCAGTTTGCCTATGCGAATCTTGGGGCCTTGTAAGTCAAGCAGGATGCCGATGTCTTTGCCTGCCTTATAAGATGCTATGTTAACATTGGAAATCAGGCTGTGGTGATCTTCCGTAGTGCCATGTGAAAAGTTAAGGCGCGCAATATCCATGCCTGCCCTGATCAGTTGTTCTATAGTCTCGGTTGTATTGCTTGCCGGTCCCAGTGTTGCAACTATCTTTGTTCTGCAGTCCATGTCTTTAACCTCATGTCCTTTCTTCGGAAGGCATCAATTCTATTTTTCTTCTCGGATTGCCTATTAAACCCTGTGGTCTGAAAATCATCATCAGCGTCATTGCACCTCCAAAGGCGAGCATGCGGTAATCATGAAATCCCCTGAATACCTCAGGTAATATAATGAGCAGTGCGACACCAATTATAACACCGGTTATGCTGCCCATTCCACCAAGGACTACCATTGAGAGGACAAGCACTGTTTCAAAAAAGGTGAAACTCTCCGGAGAAATGAATGAGTATCTGCCGGCAAAGAAGACGCCTGCCAGGCCTGCCCAGGATGCACCAAGGGTAAAGGCCAGTATCTTCATATACGTTACATTTATCCCCATGGCAGATGCGGCTGTTTCATCTTCCCTCATGGCTATCCATGCGCGCCCTATCCGTGAATTATTGATGCGGTTTATTACAAAAACAGCCAGCGCTGCAATGAATATTATCAGATAATAGAAGTGTGCCGGACTTGAAAACGTGAAGCTTCCGATAGATGGGGGTTCTATGCCAAGTATGCCGTTGGGCCCGTTGGTAAGTCCGTCCCAGTTGTTTAGTACCAGGTGAACTATCATGAGGAATCCTAGGGTTACGATAGCGAGATAGTCCCCCCTCAGGCGGAGCGTAATAATGCCGAGGACTGTTCCGCACAGGGCCGACAGCAGCGCCCCTGTTATTAAGGCCGGCCAGAAGGGTATTCCAAGTTGTGTATTCAAAATGCCGTAGGAGTATGCGCCCACGGCATAAAAGGCAATATAGCCAAGGTCAAGAAGTCCGGCAATGCCCACGACTATATTGAGGCCAAGGGCGAGAACCGTGTATATTCCGGCAATTGTCAGCACATCTATATAGTAATTATTCATGAACAGCGGCATGACAATAAACAATAAGAGAACCAGTAAGGTTGCCCCTGTTTTTATTTGCGGTCTGCCGGCAAACGAGTGAATGTTGTTTGTGCTGCGCTGAATATCAGACGAGATACGCCTGCCTTTGTCAGATTTTACATAATTATTTATTACAGAGAAGAGGATAAACCCGGCAAGAATGATGCAGCCGCCGATTACTGCCTTCGTTATCCCCATAAACGGGAGCATCAGGAAGGCAGACCATACAGGTATGATCAGTGTTCTTTTATAATTTATCATTATACCTTCTCCGGAATACGCTCTCCAAGCAGGCCTGTTGGCCTGAAGATAAGGATCAGGATAAGCACAATGAATGCAAATGCATCCTTATATTCGCTTGATATATATGCAGCCCCAAGGCTTTCCAGAATACCCAGAAGAAATCCCCCGAGTACTGCCCCCTGTATATTCCCGATTCCGCCTAATACGGCTGCTGTAAATGCCTTGATGCCGGCCACATAGCCCATGTAGAAATTAATAAGGCCGTAGTACATGGCGACCATTATGCCTGCCGATGCAGCGAGTACTGAGCCGGTTATAAAAGTCACAACGATAACCGCATCTATGTCCATCCCGAGGAGAGACGCCATTTTCTTATCCTGTGCCGTTGCGCGCATCGCCATGCCGAGCCTGGTTTTTTTCATGAACGCCTGAAGCGCGACCATTAGTATTACTGATGATATTATGATAAAACCCTGCAGATACGTAAGAACTGATGAACCGATAGTCAAGCTCCCTGAAGGAAAAACATTAGGGAAAATCCTGTCAGCAGAACCCTGGCTCAGCATTACATAATTCTGCAGGAAGATGGACATGCCTATCGCGGAAATAAGCGAGGATAATCTCGGCGCATGGCGGAGCGGACGATAAGCAATCTTCTCAAGTGTAAGCCCGTATGCGGCGCAGTATATAATAGTTACAATGCCTGCTATTACAAGGGAAAGGAGAAGGCTCGTTGCTGTAAATCCCGTAAATGTAAGAAATGACAGGGTAACTATTGCTGCATAAGCCCCCAGCATATATATCTCGCCATGGGCAAAGTTGATTAGTTCAAGTATCCCATACACCATTGTGTAGCCGAGTGCAATCAGGGCATAGACAGCGCCAAGTGTGATGCCGTTGATTAGCTGCTGCAGAAGCATTTCTTATCTTGCATTCTCCGATGGTTTCCAATGCTCTGCAAATTTGCCGTTTTTTATCACCCAAACTATGTAAGGAGCCCTCAGGACGTCGCCTTTTACATCCCACTGAAGTTCACCAAGGGCGCCTGAGTGTTTCATGTTGTGAATCGCCCTGCTGATCTTTTCCCCGTCAATGCCCCGGGTCCCTGCAATAGCCTGCAACAGTATGTTTGCAGCATCATAGGCATAAATAGAATATGGGCCGGTTTCCCCATATGCGGCACTGTAAGAGCTGAGGAAGTTTTTGGCGCTTTTAATATTTGCAGGGTCAGGGCTGAATGTAAGATAACTGCCTTCTGAGGATGTCCCTGCAATGTCTATGAGTTTCTGATCTATTGATCCATCTCCGCTCATGAAGGGGACATTGATGCCAAGTTCTCTGGCCTGTTTTATCAGCAGGCCCCCCTCAGGATAGATTCCTCCGAAATAGAGTAACTGGGGCTTCTTATCCCTCATGGTTGTCAGGACAGATCTGAAGTCCTTGTCGCCCTGAATAATCCCCGTATAATAAACAACCTCAACCTTATTTCCAAGGGCCTTTTTAAACTCGTCTGCGAGCCCCTGGCCGTATGTGGTCTTATCATGTATTACTGCAACTTTTTTGAGTTTTAGGACGTCTGAGACAAAAATGGCAGCAATAAGGCCCTGCTGGTCGTCCCTGCCGCAGACGCGGAATACATATTCAAAGCCCTGTTCTGTCAACCGGGGGTTGGTTGATGCAGGGGTAATCATGGGAACTTTTGATTTGTTGTAAACTGCAGATGCCGGTATTGATGCGCTGCTGTTGAAGTGTCCTATTACACCTGCTACACCGGCGTTTACCAGCTTGTTGGCGACCAAAACTGCCTGCTTGGGGTCATGCTGGTCATCCTCTGCAAGGAGTTCTATCTTTTTGCCAAGCACCCCGCCCCTGTCATTCCACTCTTTTACCGCCAGTTCCACCCCGTGTTTGACATCCAACCCCATCTTGCTCTGGTCTCCGGTCATAGGACCAACGACTCCTATCCTGACAGCAGCCTCTTTTTTGGAGCAACTGTTAATTGTAAACAGTGATAGCGCCAAAACAAGGATTAGTTTACCAAAGGCTGTAAATCTTTTTTCCATTGAACTCTCCTATTCTATCGTAACCTGCTGTTTTTCCTAAATTACACATATCATTATTTAATGTCAAGAAAAAGGGGACGGATTGTCAACTTAGCATGATTTTCTTTGTACGTGCTGAATTTTGCAAAACAACAATGGCCTGGTGAAGGCGCTGAAGCCTCATGTTTCGGTTGCGCATGGCTGTCTGGTCATGAAGGGGAAATTTCTCAGCGCGTATATTGGTCTGCAGTCTCCGCATCTGAGTGAATAAATCCTTGTAGGTGTCTGCCGGGAAGTCTTTGAGGATAAGTGGGTTCAGGTATAAATAACCCTCTGCAATGTCAGAAGCAACAGCAGCCAGGCTCTTTCCTCTGACAATATTATCTTGCATATTCCCATAATTAGCATGTTGCTTAAATATAGTCAATTGGTTAAACAGGCGCTGTCCCTTTTTAGCCTTGACTCACAGGCTTATCTTATATAGTATGGTGGCAGCCTCAAATGAAGAGCCCTTTTAAGAACTGGACGCCGTCTCAGATACTGGCTGGCGGCTTTTTTGCGCTTATTTTAGTTGGCACGCTATTTCTTGCCCTCCCGTTTTCATCATCCAGTGGAGAAAGTATTGGTTTACTTGACGCCTTTTTTACATCAGTCTCATCTGTCTGTGTTACAGGCCTGATTGTTAAAGATACGCCGGCAGACTTCTCGCTCTTCGGACAGGTCATAATAATGCTGCTCGTGCAGGCAGGCGGTCTTGGATATATGACGTCTGCCAGTGTAATCTACCTCATTGCAGGAAAGCGGATTGGCCTTGCTGAAAGGCTTATCATGAGGGAGAGCCTGAATGTCCTTTCAATGGAAGGGCTGGTCCGGTTTACAAAGGGTGTTTTATTTATCACCCTTATAATTGAAGGAGTTGCCGCTCTTATACTCTCAATCAGGTTTGCCGGTGATTATCCGTTTCTCAAGGCCTTGTATTTTGGTGTGTTCCATTCCGTAACGTCTTTTAATAATGCCGGTTTTTCCCTCTTTCCCGGTAATTTAATGGTATACAGGGATGACATTGTGGTGAATTCTGTAATTATGTCAAATATAATATTAGGCGGGATAGGATTCATAATATTCAGTGACCTATACAGATTCTTTAAGAAAGAGATACAAAATCTCTCTCTCCATACCAAACTGACCATTACAACCACGTTTCTGCTCATACTGGCTGGTGCAGTCCTTATATTTATATTCGAGAGTTCCGGTTCGACTAAAACGGTACAGGGGGCGTCATTGGGGGATAAGGTGCTTGTATCGTTATTTCAGTCAGTCAGTGCAAGGACAGCAGGATTTAATACAGTGAACATTGGTGATATGGCCAACGACTCCCTGTTTGTATTAATAATCCTTATGATAATAGGCGCCTCCCCCGGCAGTACCGGCGGCGGGATTAAGACAACTACTTATGCAATAATGATGGTTGCCCTGTGGTCAGCCATCCGTGGAAGGCAGGATGTTACTGTATTCAGGAGAAGGATATCGGTTGAACTTGTGGCAAAGGCATTTCTCTTGACAACCATGGTTACGATAATCATAATAACCGCTACTACTTTATTGCTCTTGACAGAAAACAGAAGCTTTATCCAGACGTTGTTTGAAGTGTCCTCGGCATTTGGGACAGCAGGTCTTTCAACAGGGGACGGCGGTGTCCTTAGTCTGTCAGGTGTTTTTTCTGCGGCAGGAAAGATTATTATCTCAATTACTATGTATGCAGGCCGTCTTGGACCTTTGTTATTGAGTATTGCGATTGTCAAGGGGCATTATCCTCAGCGTTACAGGTATCCTGAAGGTAAAATTGTAATAGGGTAAAAATAAAATGGCTATACAGGTGGTTGTTATCGGTTTGGGGAGATTTGGATCCAGCGTAGTGGAAACCCTTGCCCAAAAGGGGTGTGAGATCCTTGCCATGGATGTAAATGAGGAGAACGTCAAGGCGATTACCGAACATGCAACTCATGCAGTACAGTGTGATGCCACTGACATCCGGACACTGAAAGAGCTTGGTGTCCAGAACATGGATGTGGCCATTGTCAGTATAGGAGAAGATGTTGAGGCGAGTGTCCTGATTGTCATGGCGCTTAAGGAACTTGGCGTTAAAGAGATCATTGCCAAGGCTGTTACACCTCTTCATACAAAGATACTTGAAAAGCTTGGAGCAACACAGGTTGTGTATCCGGAGCGTGATATGGCAATACGTGTTGCAACCCATATAGTAACGCCCAATATTATTGACAGCCTTATCCTTTCTCCCGAATATTGTATTAGTGAAATACCGGCGCCGAGAAGTTTTATCGGCAAGATGCTGAAAGACACGAATATAAGGACTATGCACAAGGTTAACATAATTGCCATAAAAAGGCGGACGACTGAAATGCAAAAGGGAAAGAGCGTGGTAAAAGAGGTTGTTAATGTTGCACCGGCCGGAGATGATGTCGTAATGGAGGGGGATATCCTTGTATTCCTGGGACGCGAGGATGATATTGAGAAGCTAAGTAGACTTTAGTAATAGGAAGACTGAAGACAATGGTCTCCTACCTTCGGTCTTCAGCCTAATTACATTTATTTCCCCTTTATGTTATAATATAGTCCATGACTGAATTCTGGATTGAAGTAATTCTGATACTGCTTCTGATCCTTGCCAATGGTTTCTTTGCCTGCTCTGAAATAGCCATAATATCTGCCAGGAAGAGCCGCATTAAGCATTTGATGGATAGCGGCAACAAAAAGGCTGAAGTTGTTCACAGGCTTCAGAGTGAACCTGACAAGTTTCTTGCCACTGTCCAGGTTGGCATTACTGTGGTCAGCATGCTTGCAGGCGCTATCGGAGGCGCTGCAGCCATACAAGCCATTAAGCCCATTCTGCAATATGTCCCGGTAGATATTATCAGCAGGTGGAGTGAGGCTATTGCCATTGCACTGGTAGTTATTGTAATTTCATACCTGTCTCTGATCCTGGGAGAGCTTGTTCCCAAGTCACTTGCACTAAGGTTTGCAGAGCCTATAGCATTATTTGTCGGCAAACCAATTCATTATCTGTCCAGGTTTTCATTCATCCTTGTAAGGATTCTTACAAGGTCTACAAATGTATTTCTCCGTCCGTTTGGGAAGATGCCTCCTCCTGAAGGTTCTTTTGTGACTGAAGAAGAGATAAAGATATTCCTTAAAGAGGGCGGCGAAAAGGGTATTTTTGAAAGGACTGAGCAGGAGTTGATTCACAGTGTATTTGAGTTTGTTACTACGACTGCAAAAGAGATAATGGTCCCGCGTCCCAAGATCAAGGCTATTGCCATTGATACACCTCTGGATAAGGTTATAGAGACCGTAGTTGAGTCCGGATTCTCAAGATTTCCCGTGTATGATGGGGGACTAGATGATATCAGGGGGATCCTCTATGAAAAAGACCTGCTCGGAATAAGGGACAGGCTTAAGGAAATAAAATTAAAAGACCTTCTCAGGCCTGTATATTTTGTTCCTGAGACCAAGAAGATAGATGCGCTGCTTAAAGAATTACAGCGGCGCAGGTTGCATATGGCCATCGTTATTAATGAGTATGGAAATGCCGAGGGCCTTGTAACAATGGAGGATGTTATTGAAGAGATCGTCGGTGAGATAGAGGACGAATATGATTTTGAAGACAGACCGGTGAAGATTCTGAAAGACGGGTCAATGATCATAGATGCATCTCTGCCGATCCGGGACCTGATAGACCAGCACAATCTGTCCCTGGAGGTTTCTGAAGAGTATGAGACAATTGCAGGCCTTGTTTTATCTCAGCTTCAGAGAATGCCAAGAGGGGGCGAGATCGTGAAATACGGGGACTATAAGATCACGATAGTTGATATTGAGGGAAAGCGCATTTCAAAGGTTAAGCTTGAGAAGGTTGCAACTGCACCTGATGTTGTTGGAGATAAGCTGCAGGACAAATTTCAATGAATTCACAATATATGGTAGTGCCTGAGCATGGCTGGCGTCATAGAGTGATATTATAACCTCCTGTTTTATCAGATAAATTTCTCCAATTCACATATATGTGGATAAACCTGTCTTACCCTTTCTGTATTCCCTGCAGAAAGACGCATAACCCATTGAAAAATGCGTTGTTGCCTAAAAAACAGGCACGCTTAACGGTGTATCAATATATAGTGGTGCGATATAAGCCGAGTAATGTCAGGGTGATATTTCCGGGGTTGCCGTTTCCAATTTGTTTGTGATTTACGGATGTGACTGGCATAACTTCATAGAGCGTACTCGTAATAAAGCATTCATCTGCTGAAAGAATTTCTTCAGGCCGGAAAGGATATTCCATTAATCTGATATTGTTCTTTTGTGCAAGAGCTGTTACTTGAGACCTGGTTACCCCATCCAGGATTCCGATGCTCAACGGAGCGGTCAGTGCTATTCCATCTTTGACAATAAATATGTTGCTGACTGTCCCTTCTGCAACATAACCGTCTGTGTTGAGCATAAAGGCCTCTGAGGCTCCGGCCCCTTTTGCCTCAATCCTCGCCATTATATTATTGAGAAAATTAAGGGATTTTATCTGGGGATTCAATGCAGATGCAGGTATTCGTATTGTGTTTACTATGACGGCGCTTATCCCCCGTTGATAGGTGTCTTCAGGATACCCGCGGAATTCTCTGGCTGTTATTGTCAGGGTTGGCCCGGAACAGTCTTCAATATCAGGTCCGGGACCTGATTGTCCCCGCGTGATTGTCAGTCTCAGGTATGCATCAGCAAGATTATTCTCACGGAGTGTCTTATACAGGGCATCCTCAAGATAGTCAGAGGTAAAATCATGTTTGATGAGCAGGGATTTTGCAGAACAGAATAGCCTGTTTAAATGATCCCCGGGCCGGAATATCTTTCCTGAGTAGGCCCTGAGGGTTTCAAATACGCCATCTCCATACAGGAATCCACGGTCCAGTACAGAAACCCTTGCTTCTTCCTGCGGGACGAGAGAGCCGTTTAAAAAAATTAACATCAGAATTTGTTAATAACAAGTCCTGTCAGACATTTGGGGTAGAAGTAAGTGGATTTCTGCGGCATACGCTCCCCTGTCTCAGTCACGTCCTTTATCTCTTCTATCTTTGTGGCATTTAGAAGAAATGCCGCCTGGTATTCTCCATCACTGACCTTCTCAATTGAATCATTGAAATCCTTCACATAGAACAGGTTCTCCTGCCGGCTGATGCTCTCTTCTGTAAATCCAAGGATGTCTTCGAGTACAAGGCTCTGAAGTATGGATACATCAAGCCGTCTCCAGGAGAACGGCCTTGCAGATTGTATATTTAAAAGCAGGTCTTCTCCCCTGAGCATAAGCAGTGAATATTTATCTTCTCCTTTTATGTACAGACCGAAGAAGTGGTCCTGTGGACCCGCATCCTTCATGGCACTGAGCAATTTCTTTCTTGCTTCCTGCTCACCGCCATTGGCAAAGTCAAAATCTTTGACAATGAAATATTTCTCCAGCGTATTATACAGGCTGTTAATCCTGTCATCAGTAACCCCGTATACGAGCCTGTGTGTTGGGAGTACTGTAAGTCCGGGTTCATCCATATTGGCAAAGAACATCATAATATAATCATAAGCGCCTTCTCCGGTCTTCTGCCTTGCCTCATTCCTGTAGTTAAGCGATGCCTCATAACGGTGATGGCCGTCAGCAATATATACGGTCTTCCCTTTTAGCTCCTTCTGAACGCTTTCAATTATCGCCGCGTCGCTGACTACCCAGAGCCTGTGCCTGTCGCCGTTGTCATCTACTACATCCGTATCAGGGGGAGCGCCCTTTATGCTTTCTTCAATTATACTGTTTATCTTTCTGTCCGGAGATGAGTAAAGTGAAAAAATAAGGCTGAAATTGGCCTGACATGACCTTAAAAGGTTGAGCCTGTCGGATTTGGGCTTTGACAGGGTATATTCGTGAGGAACAACACTCCCTTTTCCGAATTCCTCAAGCCTGCAGAGCGCTATAAACCCCTTCATTGTTTTCTCTGGTCCGTATTTTGTGTATGAGACCTCGTAAAAATATATTGAAGGTCTATCCTCGCCCGTTAAAATGCGGTTTGACAACCACTGGTTAAAGGTATTTGATGCCCTTGTATAACGGTTGTCCTTTTCTGTATCAGATGGAAATTCTTTTACCAGGTCAAGTTTAATCATATTGTATTCATCCCTGCTGTAGTACATATCCTGCTGGACAGGGGAGATGATATCATATGGAGGGGTCATAACCCTGTTAAAGTCTTTGACCTTTTCCCTGTTATACCTGATTCCTTTGAATGGTATTATGTCAGCCATTGTAATTTCTCCTATTTGTATCTTTTTACTTCAAATCTGAAAAGTTCAACAGGTTCGCGGCCGCCGATACCTGCCTTTCTCTTTGCAATTTCTATCTGATCTTCTGCCGTATCCACCCCTTCTATGTCCGGGAGCAGAAGCCCCCGCTTATAACCCGATTTTACAATCACACCATATCTGCCGGGATCAAGTTCACTGACTGATGTTACGGATTCCGGCGCAGAAAGCACGTCTACTGATATGACGATGTCAGCCAGTTCAGCCTGGGTTACCGGCATGAACCTCGGGTCTTTTGTAGCGGAGCTTATTGCGTTATAAATTAGCTCTTCAGCGACACAGGAGGCCGAGGGTTCAAAGGTTCCGATACATCCCCTGAGCATTCCGCGAATTTTCAAAGATACGAATACACCATGACGTGCCTTCATCTCCGGCGTCAGGTACTCCGGTGTTTTAAGCACCGCGCCATCTTCAAGATACTTCTTAATAGCCTCCCTTGCCAACTGCACAAGCGGGTGATGCGACTCTTCCATTATGGTTTTTTGTGTTATTGTTCCCGTTCCACTACATAGTCAGCTACGGTAAGCAGCGCCTGTAATGGGATGGTGTCCTCAAACAGCGGCAAGCTCTTTTTAGCCTTTTCAACATAAGACCTCGCAATTTCCAGCGAGTATTCAATGACGCCATATTCCTTCATAAGATTCAGGATATAATTCAGGTTTTCTTCTGTGAGCTCAGAATTAGAAATGACCCTTTCTGTCTTTTCTGCGTCATCCTGACTGCACCTCTTCAGGAGTGCGAGGAGGGGGAGGGTAATTTTGCCTTCCTCAAGGTCTTTTCCTACAGATTTACCGAGCTTGGCCTTATTGGCTATGTAGTCCAGAGTGTCATCAGCTAGTTGAAATGCCATTCCAAGATTCCATCCGAATGACTCGAAGTCATTCCTGATTTCGGCAGGACATTCGCCAAGTATGGCGCCTATGCGGCATGCAGCTGCCATTAATGAGGCTGTCTTGTTGCCGATTATCTCAAGGTAGTCTTCTTCTGTTATGCTGAGGTCGCCGTTGAATGCCAGTTGGGCGAGCTCTCCTTTTGCCATCTTCCTTGTTGCCTCTGTAACTGTTTCATTCAGGTCATGATTATGGAAAGATACTATAGTGCACTGCGCCTTGGCGTACAGGTAGTCGCCCACAAGTATGCTTGCCTGATTTCCCCACAACATCCTTGCGGTCTTGTTCCCTCGGCGGGTAGATGCCTCATCTATTACATCATCATGAAAGAGGGTTGCCGCATGTATGAGTTCTATGACACTTGCAAGCTCTGTATGCGATTTGCCTGTGTATCCGGCAAGCCTCGATGTGAGGATCATAAGTAATGGGCGAAAGCGCTTTCCACCACTATTGATAAGGTGAGACCCCATGATGCTTATCAGGGATAGATTGGATTTAAGGTCCGCATGGATCTGATCTTCTACCCTCTGGAGGTCTTCCCTGCAAAGGTCCCATACCTCCGTCATACTGATGTGCGAGTTCACTGGAGTAGCAGTTTTCACGGGGTTATAGTATGGCAGAAGGAAGGTGATTGTCAAGTGTTTAATTTCATATTATAATCAGCATGAATCAAAGGGGGAGTGGCATGAATAAAGAACAGATGGTGCAGAGGATGTTTTCCTCTGCTGCGAAAAAGTATGATATCAATAACACGGTCCTTAGTTTAGGTCAGCATCATTACTGGAAACGTTTTACCATTGACCAGGCAGGTGTTAAAAATGGGGATTGTGTGCTGGATGTCTGTTCAGGCACTGCAGACATGGCCATTTTGCTTGCGAAGAAGGTAGGTCCGTCAGGCAGTGTCGTAGCCGCAGACCTTAATCCTGAAATGCTGAGGATAGGACAGAGAAAGGTTCAGGAAGAGGGCTTGAATGGCGTCATCAGTTGTGTTATCGGGAATGCGGAAGCGCTTCAATTCCGGGATGACAGGTTTGATGCAGTAACAGTTGGATTCGGCGTAAGAAATGTGACAAACATCGAGAATGCATTTTCCGAGATGCTGAGGGTTACAAAACCAGGTGGCCGGGTTGTCTGCCTCGAATTTACACAACCGGCCAGTCCGTTTTTCAGATATATTTATGATTTCTATTCATTTACCCTTCTTCCGGCTATTGGTACTTTAATATCAAAAGATCAGACAGGCATATACCAGTATCTTCCTGATTCAATACGAAAATTCCCGCCGGCAGAAGACCTGCGCAGGCGGATGTTAAAAGTTGGATTTTCGAATGTGTTTTATCATACCTTGTCAGGCGGTATCGTTGCAGTGCATGTAGGTATAAAATAAGCCAAAAGGAAAATGAGTAAAAACTCTGTGTTATACATCTGGCTTCCCTGCAGGAAGGTGTTTCCGGCAGGGCCTGCCTCACTTGCGGCCTATGTCCATCAGAAACGCCCAAATGTACGGCAACGGCTGTTAGACCTTTCCCTGATCAAGAAGAACGAACGCCTCGGGGCGATAAGTGATACGGTTGAGGAGTTTAAACCCGATATTATAGCCTTTTCATGGCGTGATATCCAGATTTACGCCCCGCACGGTCAGGATGATTCACTTGAACTTGCCTTTAATTTTTACTACTCCCCAAACATCTTTAAGAAACTGCTCGCAGGTATCAGGGGTATCAGTATGGTGTTTACATATGAAAATCATCTGAAAGAGAAATTAAAGCTGATTAATAAGACCATCAAAAAATTTCCGGGCAAGACCTGTGTTGTTGGCGGAGGCGCCTTTAGCGTATTCCATAAAGAGATAATTAAGAGCCTGCCTGAGGGAGTAATTGGGGTAATTGGAGAGGGGGAAGATGTCCTTGTCTCACTTATTGACGAAACTGACGTTACAGGCTGCAGAGTTTCGTATAAAAAGTGCGGAGAGGTTTTTACGGGTAGAGGGCAGCGGCCAGTCCCGGTATCAGATCTTACTGTTGACTACCAATATATTGAATCCATATTCCCGCAGGCCCCATCTTATTTTGGAGAAACCATAGGCATACAGACAAAACGGGGGTGTCCGTTTCATTGTGAGTTTTGTCTTTACTCATTTATTGAAGGACATGAAGTCCGGTACAGGGACCCGGCGAGGATAATAGATGAGATGAACTATTTATATTCCAGGTGGAAGGTCCGTAAGATATGGTTTGCCGATGCCCAGTTTATCCCCGGCAGCCACTCCCTACCCCATTGCGCTGCATTACTTGAAGGGATAATAAGGAGTAATCTAAGGATTGAGTGGAGTGGTTATATCCGTACGAGCCTTATAACGCCGGACCTTGCAGAACTTATGGTCTCATCCGGTGTCGGGGACCTTGAGGTTTCTGTCACATCCGGTTCTCAGGCCGTTCTGAATGAGATGAGCATGGGATTCAGGCTTGACAATCTCTATGAAGGCTGCAGGTATCTGAAAAAAGCCGGATATCGCGGCAGGATAATACTCAATTACTCTATAAATGCCCCGGGAGAGACAGAAGAGACACTCCTTGAATCAATCAATTCTTATAAAGCCATTGCAAAGATCATGGGAAGTGAGCAGGTACAGTGTGTTATATTCTTCCTTGGTGTCCAGCCCCATACAGGACTTGAAAGCAGGTTGATTGAAAACGGGTATCTTGGCAGCAATTACGACCCTATTTCACTGAATCCATTTTCTATAAGGAAACTGTTGTATAACCCGCCTCCCCTGGACAGGGTTATAGCACGGTCATGCCTTGATGCCTGGAAAGATGGCGCTGATAGCGGAGAGAAGATACTGTACAACCTTGAAAAGAGGCTTGGCAGGAAATAAATCTGTCCCCTTTTTCTTTTTCGTGCTTTATGTTAGATTATTAATATCGCAGTAAATGACGCTGATTAATGGTATATGGAGGCTTGAATGAAAAAGACTATTCTGGTTGTGGATGATGAGGAACATATAAGGCTTCTCTACAAAGAAGAATTTGAGGAGGAAGGTTATATCGTTGTATTGGCCGGCAGCGGCGAAGATGCCCTGACGAAGGTAGGGGAGGGGACCCCTGACCTCATAACCCTTGACATAAAAATGCCGGGGATGGATGGAATTACACTTGCAAGGAAGATCAAGGATATGAGAAAAGATGTGCCTATTATCTTTATAAGCGCATACGAAGACTACAAACATGATTTTGGAACGTGGGCGTCGGATGCCTACTTCGTAAAATCAGCAAACCTGTCGGAACTTAAGTCTCTGATTTCAACAATCCTGAAGAGCTAAAAAAGAAACACTGCAGCGGCCACTACCGTTGTATAGCCATTTTTTACAATTGCAGACTGCGTAATGTTCGTGGTCTTGACTATCCGGTCACTGATCCTGTAGACCTCTTTTTTCTGGTCCCAGCTTTTATCCTCGTCAAATTCTATTCCAAGGGTGGATGCAAGCATGGCTGCTGCAAGGTCTTCTGCATAATCACCGGCTACCTTGTCAGACTGTCCATAAGCGTGATGCTCGCTGAGGTATCCGTAGGCATTTTTGTCAGTAGGTATGGCGCAGCCTACGGATGATGCGATAAGCCGGTGCGGTTCGTTGCTTGCACAGCGGCTCATTACAACAAAGGTAATGGCGCCGGCAAGGAGTTCTTTTATGCCTTCGTTTATGGAAACTATCTTGCATTGAGGAGGGAGTATGCTCGAAACCTGGACAAGGTTGCACTTTTCAATCTTTGCATCACGCAGGGCAAGCTCGAATGACCGAAGCTCTTCCTTGTGAGTACCCACGCCTTTTGTGAAGAAGACCTTCTTCGGCACGAACAACTTATTCCGCTCTTCCTCACCAAGTGAACTTTTTGAAGCGACACCCTTTGATTTAGCGCTCATGGATTGTTATCCTTTCTTTTCTGCGTAAATTCGGGGTGAAAACTATCACAATGGCTGTTAGTTGTCAAGAATTCTTTTGAGGTCTTCTATCCTGTTTTTTTTGAGGGTCATAAAGAGGTCAGGGCTTTTCCTCTTCCTGATGGTATCTTTGTATTTCTGGGCTACTGCAGTGGTTATAAGTGGAAGGGCTATAGTTGAATCGCAGTGAACAGTGACCATCTTTGCATCCTGTTTGATCTTGCCCCATGACTTGGCCTCTTCAAAAGTACAGCCGCTCAGTCCGCCCCAGTGGGGTGCATCTGCTGTTACCTGAATAGCATACTCATGGCCCACAACTTTATCGCTCCAGAGATGAGCCGTTACTTCCATCTGCTGAATAAAGTTCTTTGGCGTCCCTCCGCCGAGGTAAATGACCCCGGTCTCTTTGGCCTTGAGTGACAATAAAGCGGTTTCCTGAACGTCCGCTATAACATCGAAAAGCACCTTTTTCCCCTTTGTCCGTGCGGCTAACCCAATACCGATAGAAGAGTCTCCAATGGCAGGGCAATAAATGGGGACTCCTGCCTTATAGGCAGAAGTTACAATGCCGTCTGTGTCAGTCTGTTTCGCCAGATGCTGTCCCAGCAGGTAGAGAAATTCCCTGGTGGTATAAGGGCGGTTTAAATCCATGGTATCGGCAAAACGAGTTATGTAGCTGTCAAGTCTGCGGAACTCAGGTTCAGATGCAAACACATCATACATCCTGTCAACACCCTCAGTTTGAAGCAGGACGTCATTGGTATTGGCGTCTCCCTGATAGTGGTGTCTTCCCAGGGTTTCATGGATATCGTGGAAGAGGTTTGCACCGGTGGATACGAGACAATCTATAAGGCGGTTCTTTATCAGATATGAGACGATGTTTCTCATGCCTGCCGGCACCATTGCCCCGGCCAGTCCGAAGAATATGGTGACATTGCCTTTGAGCATTGAGCCCCATACGTCTGCTGCCACAGCAAGATTTTTACCCTGAAAGGCAGTTTGAGACATTGCTGTCAATGCATCTGCTACTGTGCTTTTTTCGTTTACTTCAAATGGTCTGGTTGGATGTTTAAGAAATTTTGAATGTTTCATGTCATGTATTTCCCGAAGTCCTCCGGTTTAAGGTTCTTTAACCACTGGTCTAAATTTTCAGAGTTTCTTTTCTCAAGAACATCTTCAGATACAAAAATCGGCGCGCTGGATCTGAGGGCAAGCGCTATTGCATCACTCGGTCTTGAATCAATCACCACCTCTGAGCCCTGAGATGAGAGGTGTATCTTTGCATAATATGTATTATCCTTGAGATTGTTTATCACGATACTGATAATCTTGATATCAAGAGTGTCGAGGATGCTTTTAGTAAGATCATGCGTCATAGGCCGTGGAGGAGTAATCCCTTCAAGCATGAAGCATATTGAATTAGCCTCGAATTTGCCTATCCATATAGGCAGGACCTCTTTGTTTTCTTCATCATTCAGGATTACGATGTACATGTTTGTGTGCGGGTCAAAGACCAGCCCACGTACTTTCATGAGATACACGTGATGTCCTCCTGCTGCAATCTGAGACGATAAAACTATAACATATCGAATTTTTCTACGCAATATATTTCAGAATGTATCTGATGATATTTCAGACGTTAAGCATGGGATTGCTGAGTTTACCCTATAAAGAATGGACAGTTAATTTTGGCGCTGTAAAGCCCCTTTGGGGTTTTGGAATCTTCATCTTTTCCTTCTGCAGGGAGGTAATATGCAGCTATCTTGAAATGGAATCCGTTGATGGTGCCTGATATGGTTTGATCAGGATTGGATGTCCATGGCATGGAACGCTTATATTCATTGACGGCAAGGACTATCTGGAGTTCATTCGGGTACATGTCAATAACATCTTCTTCGCTCAGTACTACGTCTGCCCGTACATCCCTGTACATAGTATGAGAGTGGAAGTCGCCGAGCATGTCCAGTTTGGGAAAGTGATGGACGACCTCCTGAATGATCTTCCACTTATCACCCCTCAGCTCAATCCACTTGTGTCCTCTTCTTGCGCTTTGATAAGGTATCGCATGCTCTACAATATATTTTTGAGGGGTCTTGTAACCAAGCAGCAGGCCGAAGCACTCTTTCTTATAGACTTCAACAGAGGACAGTATTAGGCCTACAAAGACATTCTCGCTAAGGAATACTTCTGTATTTCCCTTTTTAACACTCATCCTGATGCCGCCGCCTACTTTCTCTTTCTTCTTTCTATCCTGGTCTTTTTAAGCAATTTCTTATGCTTGTGTTTTCTCATCTTCTTTTTACGCTTCTTGACTACACTACCCAAATTTTCACCTCCCCCTTTTTTTTATTGAAGAAATCATTATACATAATGGCCAGAAAGTTTCAATGATTTTTTATGTCGTGTATAATATCCTGTATTATTATGGCAAACATAATAACCATAGTGCGTGTAATACTACTATTTGTTGGGATAGGTTTCATATATAGCCACAAGATATATGGCGAAGCCCTGGCCTTTTTGATAGTGATATTTGTCATTGTCATGGATTGGGTAGACGGCGCCATTGCAAGAAAAAGAGGGACTGCAACACATCTTGGGGCTGTGCTGGACATCATGGGTGACAGGATAGTTGAAAGTAGTCTCTGGATCGTCTTTGCGCATTTGAGATTGATCCCTGTGTGGGTTCCAATAGTCGTGATCGTGCGCGGCATCGTAACTGACAGCCTAAGATCCTTAGCCCTCGCCCATGGTAAAACCCCTTTTGGAGAGAAAACCATGATATGTACTGCCGTTGGGAGGTTCATTGTATCATCGAGGTTTAGCCGAGCCCTATATGGTACTGCAAAAGTAGTGACATTTTGCTACCTCATACTCTATATAGCTTATTCTGAAGGCTTGAAGCAGTCCCCGCCCTTATTCAGTGCCGAGTGGCAGGCCATGTTTTATGGGGCCGGCATGGTGCTCGTTTATTTAACGGTCTTTTTGTGTTTAGTCAGGGCAGTCCCTGTAATTACGGATGGATTTAAGTATGTAAGGGGAGCTAAATGATTACCGCCTTTTTTGACATTGATCACACGATAGTGCGCGGTACTTCTATGGAGCGTATATTCATTAAGTACCTGTTCACCCATGGGGGCATTACGATAATGGATGTCCTGCGAACTGCTTCCTTCATATTCAGGAATATTAATGACAAATCCGGAATAGCAATCCGTTCAAAACGTCCTTATCTGAAGGGCAAGTCAGTAACACCAATGAAGTCCCTGGCCGGACAGTGCTTCAAAGAAAAGATCGTACCGCAAATCTCTGAAAAGGCGCTGGCCAGGATCAAAGAGCACCGGAATGCAGGACACAGCATTGTGTTATTGTCAGGCACGCTTGATATACTCGCTGATGAGTTATCACGGTTTGTCAGGGCGGACCACTTCATTGCATGTAAAACAATAAGGGAGAGTGAATATTTTACAGGCGATATTAAACCGCCGGTCCCCTATGCAGACCTGAAGCGCGATATTGCCGTCGGATATGCGAAGGAACACTCTCTTGACCTTAAGGAGTGCTTTGCCTACGGTGACAGCATGGCTGATAGCGCCTTGTTCCGGAGTGTCGGCAATCCATCTGTTGTGAATCCGGGCAGGAGATTACGCGCAATTGCAAATAAGTGCGGATGGAGTCAGACAAACTGGTAAGCTGTTGACAACAAAACCGCACTCAATTAATATAAGGAACTATTCTTCTTTATAGCTTTAGTTGATGCTCAAAAATGTTCAGATGCAGGGAAGTGCACAAATGGACATTTTTCATCATCAACAACAGGGTGTTTTTGAACGTAAACTTTCGGGGCGTAGCGCAGCCTGGTAGCGCACCTGCTTTGGGAGCAGGGTGTCGGAGGTTCGAATCCTCTCGCCCCGACCAGATTTGAGATTAAATAGGGACAGCGACTATTTATTATAATAAATAGTCGCTGTCCCTATTTAATCAATGCGGCTGTAGCTCAGCTGGATAGAGCAAGTGACTTCTAATCACTAGGTCGCAGGTTCGACTCCTGCCAGCCGCGCCATAAGATTCTCCCCATGGTTTACCGAATAATATCAGGAATGTTATTATACATATCTACAGGAGGTTTGTTATCATGAATGATACGGCTGTCATCGGGAGTATTGCAGAAGATGTAAAAAGGCGCTTTGAAGGCGAGGGTTCCGGCCATGACTGGTGGCATGTCTACCGTGTCTGGAAGATGGCTCAGCATATAGGGCGTGAAGAGGGGGCTGATATGTTTTTGGTGGAGCTTGCTGCCCTCCTGCACGACATAGCGGATCACAAGTTTCACAACGGCGATGATACAGTCGGGCCAAAGGTAGCCCGCGATATCCTGTCAGGGTATAAGCTGCCGGATGACGTTATTGATCATGTCTGCGACATTATCGCGACTATGTCGTACAAGGGGGCCGGTGTGGCGACTGAGATGCGCACGCTTGAGGGAAAGGTTGTGCAGGATGCAGACCGTCTTGACGCGATCGGGGCTGTCGGCATAGCGAGGTGCTTTGCGTATGGCGGGCATAAGAACCGTCCTATTCATGTGCCTGGGGAAGAGCCTGTGCTCCATCAGAGCAAGGACTCTTATTTTAAGAGTACAGGGCCGAGTATTAATCATTTTTATGAGAAATTGCTGCTATTAAAGGACAGGATGAATACAAAGATCGCCAGGAAGATGGCAGATGACCGCCACAGGTACATGGAGGAATATCTTGACAGGTTCTACAAGGAGTGGGAAGGCGACCTGTAGAGAAAAAAGGGGACAGATATATTTTCTTTTCAGCTCCCCAGGTAGCCGGAAATTTCGCTTATAAATACCTCGCCGTATTTTTTTAATTTTTGTTCCCCGACCCCCCTGATCTTCCGGAAATCATCCAGGTTTTTGGGTAAATAAGCAGACATTTCTTTTAATGCAGTATCGTGGAAGATGACGTATGGAGGTGTTTTTTCATTGTCAGCGAGCGTCTTTCTCAGGGTCCTCAGGCGCTCAAATAATGTGTGGTCATAATCCATTCCCTCATCTTTGGATCTTTTGTCCCTGGGATTTTCACGGGTTCTCTTATCTTCAGCTGCGTGGAGCCGTTCTTCAGGTTTTGTCAGGTATACCTTTTCATTATTAAATAAAACCGGGCGGCTCTTTTCATTTAATTTGAGGACAGGATATTTATCGCCATCCAGTTTAAGGTATTCCAACTGAATCAATTCACGGGTAAAAGATTGCCATTGAGCCCTGGGATATTCCGTACCCACGCCATATGTTTTTATTTTATCATGACCATTTTCCAATACCTTTTGATTCCTGGAGCCTGTCAGGACGTCTGTAACATAAGTTATCCCAAACCGTTCACCTGTCCTGTAGACGCATGATAATATCTTTTGTGCAGCGATGGTCCCGTCGAACTGCTCTCTTGGTTCCAGGCAGATATCGCAGTTGCCGCAGCCTGGTTTATCGAAATCCTCACCAAAATATGCCAGTAAGACCCGTCTCCGGCAGACATTGCTTTCACAGTAGGCGATTATCTCCCGTAACTGCCTGTATGCAGACAGTTTTTCTCTCTCATCAGTTTTGTTTTCAATGAAGTGTTCAATCTTGAATTTGTCGGCATAACTGAAAAACAGGATGCATTCACTCTTCAAGCCATCCCTTCCTGCACGTCCTGTTTCCTGATAGTACCCTTCGATACTCCTGGGCAGGTCATAATGTATGACGTACCGGACATTGGGTTTGTCAATACCCATGCCGAATGCGATGGTTGCTACGATGATTTCTGCATCATCATGAATGAAGCGCTCCTGATTCCCGGACCTGATTTCAGAAGTAAGGCCTGCATGATATGGAAGGGCCCGGAATCCTTTATCCTGAAGCCTCTCAGCAAGTTCTTCCACACTCTTGCGGCTCTGGCAATAGATAATCCCGGAATCTCTTTTCCGCCCTCCCAGATAGTGCAGTAATTGTTTAAAGGGATTATCCTTTTGCCTGATCTGATAGTACAGGTTATCCCTGTTGAAACTTGCATTGAATACCCTGCAATTATTCAGCCTTAACTGTGAAACAATGTCTCTGCGGACGTTAGGAGTGGCCGTAGCCGTCAGCGCCATAACAGGCACACCCGGAAATTTCTCTTTCAGCATACTCAATTGCCTGTATTCAGGTCTGAAATCATGCCCCCATTCTGAGATGCAGTGGGATTCATCTATGGCGAACAGCGATACGTCAAGCCGCTGTATAAACTGCAGGAACTCCGGCATAAGCAGGCGCTCAGGAGCGATATAGAGGATCTTTATTCTGTTGGCTGTCAGGTCCTGTTTCCGTGCCTCGATCTCAAGGTAATTAAGTGAACTGTTAATGAAGGCCGCGGATATGCCATCGGCAAGCAGACCGTCAACCTGGTCCTTCATTAAGGCGATCAGCGGCGAGATGACTATTGTCAGACCGTCAAAGAGCAGGGCAGGGAGTTGATAGCACAGAGACTTGCCGCCGCCTGTAGGCATAAGGACAAAGACATCGTTTTGACTTAAGACCTCCCTGATAATATCCTCCTGAAGGGGGTAAAAACTCTTATAGCCAAAGTATTTTTGTAATGTTTCAAGCATGATTACCTGCCCCTTACTGTGCGTTGTGGTATGCACATGTATTATATGATTTAAAGATACGTGCCGTGATCAGGCAGCGGAAAGATTTGCATTTCCGGAAGCTTTTGTACAGAATGTACAGTTAACAAAGTAAATGTATCAGTTAAGCCTTACAACTGTCAATGAAAACCTGATATGAATATAACATCACTTAAAAAATGGCTGCATAAATATCCAGGAGATGTCCCACAGTTGTTTCTGATCGGCGGGACTGTCCGTGACATGTTGTTAAAAATGCCGCCAAAGGACGTAGACCTTACATGCAGGGGGGCAGGAGATTTTGCATATAATCTGGCAGTATACCATAATGCCGCAATCGTGCCGATGGAGAAAAAACCGGAAACCCCGTGTTACCGCATAGTGGAAAGAGAGGATAGCAGCAATTACATTGACATTGCAGAAATGAGAGGGGAGACCATAAATGATGACCTTATGCAGAGGGACTTTACCATCAATGCCATAGCAATTGAGGTTAACAGGGGAGGAGGTGTTGCCGGGGTTATTGATCCTCTGAATGGTGCTGAGGACATCAGGGAAAAGATAATACGGGTGACCGGACATGGCGCTTTTGAGTCTGACCCCCTCAGGATATTGAGGGCATTCCGCTTCTCTGCACTATTAAATTTCAGTATCTTTCCTGACACCCTCAGCCGGATTAAGGCATCTGTTGATTTACTAAAGACAGTATCAGGTGAACGGATCTTATCTGAATTATTATTGATACTTGAAACGACTGACAGCGCCTCTTATTTTATCAAAATGGATCAGCTTGGGATTTTAGAGGTAATATTTCCTGAGATCAGGGAAATGAAGGGTAGCACCCAGAATGCGTTTCACCATAAGGATGTGTGGGAGCACTCAATGCTTACAATGGAGAACTGCGAGGGTATCCTAAAAGACATAAGCAGTCTGTTTACAGGAGAAGTTGCAGCAAACCTTGAGAGAGATAACAGGCGTTCACTTACCAAGCTGGCCGCACTCTTTCATGACATCGGGAAACCCGCATGCAGGGGACTTAATCCTGACACCGGCCGTATCACATTTTACGGTCATGATGAGAAGGGGGCGGAATTAATTTATGAGATTGCACACAGGCTTCGGATGTCGAACAGGGACAGGGACTTTCTTGCCCTGCTTGTTGCTGAGCATATCCGGCTCTTTGACCTTGCACGGCATGGAGTGAAGCCCTCCACAAAGATGAGGTGGTTCCGGAAGATGAAAGATGATGCAGTTCCGTCCGTTATTGTCGGTATGGCAGATGCAAAAAGCACATCAGGCCCTGATTCAAGGCCAGAGGAGAGGGAGGAATTCCTCCGGTGGTCAATGGATACAGTCAGGGACTATTATGAGGTTATTAAGAAAAGGATCGGGAAGAGAGATCTCATTACCGGCAGAGACCTGATTGCCCTTGGGATGGAGCCTGGACCTGAGATGGGACGTATACTTGCGGAGGTACGAAGCGCACAGGACACAGGAGAGGTAAACAGCCATGGAGAGGCGCTCGCCATGGCAAGGGAGTTATTGACATCCGGTTATTAATAAAGTTAAAATCAAAGAGACAAGGGGTCAGGTCTTGCATTCAAGCATCTATTGCCATTAACTCAGACGCAATCAGGATTGTATGCTCGAATGCAAGACCTGACCCCTATAATGCCTATGGTGGGCGTAGCTCAATTGGTTAGAGCTCTGGACTGTGGCTCCAGAGGTTGGGGGTTCAAGTCCCCTCGCTCACCCCATTACTTATCTTCAGAATCCACTGCTTCAGCAAATACTTAATTTTGATATTCAGGGGCCAGCCGCATCTAAAAGGACCTGACCGGCACTGAGACTAAACTTCATGGAAGATTATTGAATGGCTGTGAATTGCCACTCTTTTATGAGAAGGTCCTCAATATCATTGGACGGTACAGGTCTTGAAATGAAATATCCCTGTATTTTTCTGCAGTTTAGTTCCTTCAGGAGTGTCAGTTGTTCAATTGTTTCTACCCCCTCTGCAATGACATCTATATTGAGGCTATGGGCCATTGATATGATGGCATGGCAAATTGCCCTGGCATCTTCATCAACGGTAATATTATTGATGAATGACTGGTCTATCTTGAGTATGTCTACAGGCATGTTTTTCAGATATCCAAGTGATGAGTAACCGATGCCAAAATCATCTATGGCGATCCTTATTCCCAGGGCCCTTATTTCATTGAGCAGCCTGATTGTGGCATCGAAATCGTCCATTATTATTGATTCGGTGATCTCAATCTCCAGCAGATTGGGGTCATGACCGGTCTCACTCAGGATCCGTCTGATGGTCTTTACGTAGTCCTTTTGCTTGAACTGCAGCTTCGAGACATTAATAGCCATTTTTACATGATTATGACCATTCTCCTGCCAACCCCTGTTCTGTTTGCATGCGATCTTTGCTATCCATTCCCCTAATGGGATGATAAGTCCCGTATCCTCGGCGAGTGGAATAAACTTTCCAGGGGGAATAAGTCCCATGTCAGGGTTTTTCCAACGGACAAGGGCCTCAATCCCGACTATCTCTTCCTTCAGGACATCTACCTGGGGCTGATAATGGAGTAAGAACTCATTATTCTCAAAGGCCTTTCTTAATTTTTCTTCAAGTTTAAGTCTCTCCACATCGTGCCTTCTCATATCCATTGTGTAGAATTTATAGCAGTTTTGTTTTTCTTCTTTTGCCTTGTACATGGCAGAATCAGCCCTGTTAAGCAGTGTTTCCAGATGTTCACCATCGTCAGGGCATATGCTTGCACCTATAGATGCGGTAATCGTAAATTCATGTTCCTTTAATATCAGTGGTGGTTCCAGCGCAGTAAATACCCTGTCTACCAGCATGGAGACATCTTCTATCCTGCTGATTTCGGGGAAGACCATCACAAACTCATCGCCTCCAAGGCGGGCCACCGTGTCACTGCTTCTGATACATTCTAAAAGTCTGGATGCTACCTCTTTAAGTACCTTGTCTCCCATAGAGTGACCAAGCGTATCGTTTATTAACTTGAAGCGATTGAGGTCAATAAACAATATGGCAGTACGCTGCTTGCGCCTCTTCATGAGGGGGAGTATCTGGTTAAACCGGTCAATAAGCATATTCTTGTTGGGAAGGCCTGTAAGTATATCGTGGTAGGCCATGTGTGAGATAAGGCCTTCCTGGTCCTTTCGTTCAGTGATATCGAGCCATGAACCCACGATCCCGGCCGGTTGTCCCTGCTCATCCTGTATTAATTTGACATGGTCGTGCAGCCATCTGTATGTCCCGTTCCTGTTACGTAAGCGGTATTCGTGAATAACAAAGCCGTCTCTGAATAATTGGTTTGGGAATCTTGAGAATACCTTGTCCCGGTCCTCTGGATGCAGCCTTTCAGGCCACCAGTCCGGGTTATCTAAATATTCATTTGTATCGGGTGTAAAGAAATCATTTGATGTGGAACTTACATAGACAGGTATAAAGCGGCCCCCCTCAATTCTGCAACGGTAAATTATCATGGGCACAGACTCTAAGAGGAGATCAAGTTGTGTTTTTGCCTGCTGAAGGTGTGTATTCGTACTATTCAATTCCTCTGTCTTTTCCCTGACTATTGTCTCTAATTGTTTACGTGCAGCCCTTGACTCTTCTGCGGCGCATTCAAGTCTGCCGATAAAATTCAGGTTGAATATCCTCAAAATGCTGACCAAATGATATGCGGCAGAGACTGCAACAGCTGCCTTGAATACCTCTGCTGGAACTCCAACAGTCAGGAGGAACACCTCTGTATTAAGTATATTTGCAGGAAAGAAAGATCCCGGGGGGGTGATCAATCCTCCTAAAAGGCCATATATGATAAAAGATATGCATAATCCCAGGAAGTTTCTTCCCACATTGAGCGGCCTTAATCTCCCTTTCTGTTCCCAGTAATATAAAAGGATACAAATTCCGGTTAATAAAGAACCAGGAAAGCCCATAAAGTATCTTGTCAGCGTTGAGCTGGTCATCCAAAAGTCGTCTGATTTTAAAGATGCTGAAAATATCAAAAGCACTATAAGTGGCGAGGTATACCATTTTAAATAACGTACTGCTGATCTTTGCAAGCCGGATGTCCCTTCAGGCTGTACCATCAACATCCGGCGGCCAAACTCAAACAAAAAACAGTAAGAGACGGCTAGACAGGACCAGTGTACCAGATCGAGCAGCTGGCCTCTGCCTTTTATGATGGCCCACATCTCAAGCCATTCGGTTAACCCATGTATGATGCCAAATCCGGCAAGAAACCACAATATCCTGCCTATCCTGAATTCGCTTTCGTTCCTGGGTTTGAAGAATATGGAAAGTCCCATGACTACTAAGACCAGTCCATATATGAAGGACACTACGTCCGGGTTTGAGTTTATAAAGTTGAGCATTGTATAGGTGCTATATATCGGCAGGAAATGGGAAAGGATTTATAATGACCCTGATGGATGGAGTCAATAAGTCATGACCTCTGGTACATCTCAATCGCATTGAGCAGAATGTGCTTTATTTCCGCAATCCTTTCCGGCTCTGCTATTTTGTTTCCTGACAGGTCTTTTACATAGAACACATCAACTATCTGTTCAACGTGGGTGGCTATTTTGGATGAAAACACCAAGAGTCCGAGTTCAAATATGGTCCTTGTGATTACGTAAAGGAGTCCCTGCTTGTCTGCAGCAAATATGTCTATGATGGTAAAGTCATCTGAAGATTCGTTGTCTATTTCAACCTGAGTCTGAGCTGTTACCGGTATAGTCTTTTTTCGCGGCAATTTGCCTGAGTATTTAAGGAACATATTTTCAACTGTTGCAGCTCCTGTAAGCACTTCATATATGTGTTTTCTAACAGTGGTCTGCCGTAGTTGTGAAGACACACCTTCCGGATACGGGTCCCGGGCACGGAACGTATCTATAACGATCCCCCTTTTTGTGGTATAGATCTGGACGTCGAGGATGTTATATCCTGCTGCGGCAAGGACTCCTGCAATCTTTGAAAAGATCCCGGGGGTGATGTTGTCGTATGTATATATGGTAAACTCAGCAATACCCCTGTCGAGGATCACATCAACGAGCACCCTGGCATCTGTATCCTTTCTCAGTTGATTGATCATCTGAAGGTGATTCATTATCTTTTCAGGCGGTGTGATCAGGAGATAACGCGTTTCCATACAGTGCAATTGTTCATCAAGCCAGTCAGGAGGGTAGATCAAACAGAGCTTCTCTCCGATATTCTTCTTTATCCTCGCAATCAGCTCTTCTTCTGAATATGTCACCCGTGTCCCGGTTAATTCTTCCAGTACCTTAATATAGAGCTCGCTCAGGAGGTTTTCCTTCCATTCATTCCATGTGTCAGGACCTACTGCATTGATATCTGCATAACTCAGGATAAAGAGTTTTTTCAACACTTCTGGTTTTGCCACAAGCCGTGCAATGAGGAGGATAACCTTGGTATCACTCAGATCCCTTCTGAAGGCTATGTTTGGCATTACAAGGTGATGCCTGACAAGAAGGGCAAGGATGGCCGTTTCATCTTCATTAAAGCCCAGCTGCTGAGCCACCCTTGTGGCTATCAGCTCCCCCCTTATTGAGTGGTCTTCACCGCTCCCTTTGCCGGCATCATGCAAAAGCAGGGCAAGGTGAAGCAGGTCTTTTCGTTTAATCTCCCTGTAGACCTTTGAGATATAGTTGTTGGATATCAATAGTTCCTCAGCCATCTGTACGGCAAGGAAACTGTGTTCATCTACTGTATATTTGTGATAATAGTCGTAAGATGCATAACATGATATTTTCCCAAACTCAGGAATTATTTTTTGAAGGAGTTTTACCTTGTGCATCTCACGTGCTGTATCTGCCATGCCCTGTGGCCAGGACAGGATCATCCGGAATATCTTGTTTACTTCAGGAGACTGATTGAGATCGTCCGGTATGGAGGCGGAATTTCTGTAAAGCATACTCATGGTATGCGTTGATATCCTGAGGTTATGGATCAGTGAGAGATAAAAGAGATATACGGCATTCTTGCCATCACGTAATAAGACTTCCTGATAACGCTCAGGAACATGAATAGTATCCCTTGTAAGTACATAACATGGTTTGACAAATCTCGATGTTATGGATTCCATCCCTTTTTTCCACTTCTGGACAGGAAGGGCCTTTTCTATCGCCCTTACAGATATGTCGTGGATATGAGAGGCATGCATGTAATAATCTTTCATGAATGTCTCGACACCGAGGCGGTGCGTCTCATCCGTATAACCGAAGAGTTTTGAAATCCTCCACTGATCCTCAACCGTAAGCACGTCTGCGGCCTTGTTTGCATGGAAGTGGAGTTCATTTCTGACCCTGAGCATAAAATCCTTTGCGTCTGTGAGCTCCTGGTATCCTACCTTCGTTATGTATCCCTGCTTGTGAAATTCAGCCAGTGAATCTATTCTGTAACGGGCAATGGTTACCCATCTGAGGCAGTGTATGTCCCTAAGGCCCCCCTTCCCCTCTTTTACATTTGGTTCGACGAGATAGACGGAGGTGCCAAATTGTCTGTATCTGTCCTGCATATTTTTCATGCGCTCATCTATGTAGGCGCGTACGTTTCTTGTAATGACCTTTTCCATAAATGTCTTGTGAAATTCATTAAACAGCAGTTCACTGCCTGTGATCAGCCTTGACTCCATAAGGGCAGTCCTTGCAGTGAAGTCTGTTCCGCTTATCTTTATGCAATCCTCTATGGTCCTGAGACTGTGCCCTATGTTGTATTTCAGATCCCACAAAAGGTAGAGTATGCCTGCTGATATGGTTTCGACCGCGTCCTTTGCATCTTCAGAGTAAAGGAACATAATATCTATGTCTGAGAAGGGGTTTAGCTCGCCTCGTCCGTAGCCGCCTACAGCGATAACACTGCATCTGTCTTTAACAGGGAGATTATGAGATGACTCATATCTGTTAAATTCATAGTTGTAAAGTTCGGTAATTATCTCGTCTGTGAGGCTGGCGATGCGGGCTGCAATATACAGTCCGGATGCCCCGCCTTTGTGGAGATCAAGAATTTCCTGACGTTTCTTTGACAGATAGTTTTTAAGGTTGTCAACGAGGACTGCCCTGTCCGAAGTGTCAGAGAGGATTTGACGTAGAACGGTCATTTTGAATTTGGTGCCGAAGGGGGGACTTGAACCCCCACGGGAAACCCCACATGCCCCTCAAACATGCGTGTCTGCCAATTCCACCACTTCGGCACTGAATGCTAAAGCATAAAAAACTAATAAGGGCTTGTCAATACAAAAATCATACTGCGTTTGCCATTGACTGACTGTTATGTTATCATAATCTGACAGCAGATTCAAATATTTATCAGATTATTTAAAGGGTTATAGAGTTATGGATGAGGGCGTTGCAGCAACAAATAAGAAGGCGTATCACGATTATTTTATTGAAGATACCTATGAGGCGGGTATACAGTTGCTGGGTACTGAGATCAAATCCATGCGTGATGGCGGGGTAAGTCTCAAAGACGGTCATGCAAGGGTTGAGGGGGGAGAGGTGTTTCTCTACTGCAATATCAGTCCCTATAAGGCGGGCAATATAAATAATCATGAGCAGGGGAGAAGGCGCAAGCTTCTGCTCCACAGGGAAGAGATATCCAGGATATTCGGTAAGATTCAGCAGAGGGGGTATAACCTGGTCCCCCTGAAGGTATATTTCAAGAGGGGGATTGCAAAGGTGGAGATAGGTGTGGCAAAGGGTAAGAAGCTCTACGATAAAAGGGAAGACATCAGGAAGAGGGATGCCGGCAGAGAGGTGGCACAGGCATTCAGGGAGAGGCAGAAGTAGCGAGGAGTAACAAATGATGATGAAAATCCCCCTTAGTCCCCCTTTACAAAGGGGGAAAGTAATATAAAAGAGGGAATCAGTTCCCCCCTTTAGTAAAGGGGGGATAGGGGGGATTTGAACGGGGATTTTCGAGTGAACCATCATGTGCCGGGGCTCACAACGGATCATGAAAACGTCATTCCCGCGTAAGCGGGAATCCAGACCGGGGCCTGATGCTGGATTCCCACTCCCCGCTTAAATCATGCGGGGACAAGTTCTGTGGGAATGACAGGTACGCAGGAGCATTTTCAAATGAACAGAGGCAACTTAATAGTAGTATTCTTAGCATCAGTCTTCTTACTTGCAGGTTGTCAGAAACAGGCTGCTGAAATAAATACGCAGTCACCTGACAGCAGTCAGCCCAGGGTCTATTTAGCGTATAAAAACAACCCTGACTGGCGTGGCGGAGAAATGGGCGCTATAGTGCCCACAGTCTATTTTACAGGTCAGATCAGGGAGGCCTATGCAGCAGCGGCAGAAATACCCGAGGTGCTTGACCAGCTATACTGTTACTGTTACTGTGCAGAGGAGCATGGTCATAGAAGCCTCAGGACATGCTTTACAGATGGTCACGGCTCAGGATGCGATATATGCATGATGGAGGCTATTCGTGCGAAAGAGCTGCATGACAAGGGGCACAGCATAAAAGATATAAGGGCCGCAATAGACAGCGAGTTCTACGAGCCTCACTGACAGCATTAAGCAGAAACTTTGTTCTTTGATAATATAGCATAACAAAGGGCGTAAGAAATGGCTTTAGACAAGGCGGACGACGAAGGGAACCGGAGGCGTACTTTTTAGTACGTTGAGGATTCCCTGAGGAGTCCAACGCCGTATAAAGACATTTATTTCGCCCGTAGACTGGGGGCGACTGGCTTCGACGGGGATCGTGAGGCCAGGATTGCATGCTGAGGTCCCGTTGGCCTCATAAAACAAACGGGAAAAACACAACTGCTAACGCAGATTTTGCACTCGCTGCCTAATTAAGCAGCGATGCCCTGCCTGAGGCTGCCTGTGCCGCAGGTAAGGGTGTCATAATTACAGGCTGGCCTGCCTTTTCCTCCTGCAGGAGGCGGGTGAGACTACAGCGGGATAGCGGTTCCTTTGAGCCTGCCTGCGGGCATGGGGGACTGCGAAACCTTAATACGCACGGCTAAGCATGTAGATGTCCTGATGCAGAACATTTCCGGACGCGGGTTCGATCAATGGTCGCGTTGGGGAGAAATCCCCAAATGAAAACGGGGCTCACATCGGTGAAACCTGACGGCATCCCGGCAATCTGCCTATCCACTCTGAAGGTTAGGGTGAGGGGGCAGGGATGTCATGGCAACGCCGAGGGGTAGCAAGGGGGCAAACTCCAGGGCTGCCCTGTAGAGACTTATAGCTTCGCTGGTCTTATTTTCATGGAAAAGATGAGCGAATACTAAGATCCGCATAGACTGCGGATAAGATGCCCCGCATCCAGATCTTCTTTACCCCCTTTTCTAAAGGGGGATAGGGGGATTTGGATGAAGGCATAGTCCAGCCCACTTCGAAAGAAGTGGAAACGCTGTCCCGCCGCCTCCACCAATTTGGTAAAAAGCCCCTGACTGATTCATTATCAGGGGCTTTATTTTTTTTAAGAAATTGTTCTACGATTTGAAATATGATAGGAGTAAGGCATACAGCTTATAGGAAAGTAAAAACACTTACTGCTGTTGAGGCTTCATACATTGCAGGTCTTATAGATGGAGAAGGGACAATCACATTATCTCGAAGACACCGCAATGAAAATCGCCAGCTTGTTGTCAGTATTAGTAGTACAGAGGATAACCTCTTGAATTACGTCCAAAATAGCGTGGGAGCCGGACGTATCACAGGCAAACGAACTTATAGCAACAATCACACACCAAGTAAAACGTATCAAATTTCCAACCGCCAGGCATTGGACCTCTTAAAGCAAACTGCTCCCTATCTAAAATCTTATAAGGCAGATAGGGCTGCTATAGTTCTGGATCAATATGTCAGGGTAACACCACGGAATGGCCGATATTCAGCAGTTCTGCGTTCAGAACGAGAGGCTTTTATTGAAATGTTTTTTGGCATTTCCCCATTAGAAATAAAATAATAGACCCTTCCTAATAATAGCCATCATCAATAACCAAAAGTTAGAAAGCACCATTGTTGGTTCTGGGGCCGGAGAAGGAATAGATGCAGGAGTTGAAGGAGGGTGCAGGCTCATAGGGTAGGGAGGCAACCTGTAAGTTGCTTGGAATTTCAATATGATAACCTGCGTAAAAACCAGTGTCATCATATGAACAACCACAGTTGTACCACATCCATGGATTTCTGGAATAACAGCATAACCAGCTATAGTCAGTTATGCTGTTATTTGCCTTACAATAATGACAAAAAATAGGGTTAGTAATATATGTCTCTGAAATTGCTGCTCTTCCATTAACCCGATTCCGGTGTACACCTTTACATTAATTTAAAAAGATAATATACTCGCTTCAAAGTTTGGATGGCATGGCTCACCGAAATTGGCAATATATCAAATGGATTGAGGAATTAAGCCAAGGTTTAAACATGGGGAAAAATAAGGTTATAAGTTTTGATGAGATCATGAATCTCTATGATGAATTGTTCCCTGGTAAAACGGCAGTAAGGATTGATCCCCTGTTGAGGTCTGTTACCCCTAAAACAGTCGCCGAAAGGTTAAGAGAAACCATCCGGCTTTCAGAAGAAATAATATGGAAAAAACCCTCAAAGAGATAATAAGGATTCTTGAACATGCAGGAAATATTAAGGCTTATGCGCTTATTGGCGGCCTCGCTGTTGGCGGATGGGTTACTCCGAGGGCAACCAGAGACATAGATATATTAGCGGATTTATCGGTAACGACTCGCGCTGCCATCGAAGATTTGCTGAAGAAGCTATTAATAGCCGGCTTCAAGGGAAGCCTCGAAACAGGCGCACTGGAAGATGAGATAAAGTTTTGCATAAAAGTATTGTCAGGAGAGAATGTACCTGTTGACATAATATTTGCCAGCCGGAAATGGGAAGCGGAAATAGTAGAAGAAGGCATGGTTGTTGAGGTATTAAAGGGTTTGTCCATTCCTCTTGTCAGGCCGGAGGGCTTGATAGTACTTAAGCTGAAGGCCGGCAGCTTTCAGGATGTTGCCGATGCATCTAAACTCCTTGTTGAAGCGGAATATGATCTGCAAAGATTGCGCAAACTGGCAAAGAGGGCAAGAGCCGATAAAATGCTTGGACGGCTGATGGAAAAGTTAGGGCTGGGATGAATGCCTGTCAGGTGTTTCTTCCATTCTGTTTGTCTACATATCATGACATGCCAGGCACAAGGCGCTGCGGTCATTTGAAATGCGCAGGAAGAGGGGGTTGTTACAGCTATGCGGGTCGTGGCAGCTTGCGCATTCGACCTTATCGTTAAAGAGTGGCACAGTGCCAGTTGCAGGGGCTATACGTAATTTGAGGGTAGGGCTTACGTTTTTGGCATCAGTGTAACTTACTGAAAAGGGGTGGTTAACGCCATTCATGTGGCCTATAGCTGCGCGTCCGGCAATGCGTGAGGCAGCGCTGCCAAGTGTGGTATAGGCAAATGCATCTACAGTTGTTCCGTCATGACAGCTCAGACAATTCTGACTGTCTGTATCTATGATAAACCCAGCCTCGCCCTCTGACTCGGCATTGTGGCAGTAGTAGCATGATGTGTATTCCCCTGTTGAGAAGTCATGTTTTGGGCAAATTTCTGAAGGCACAACACTGTTTGCAGGCTGAGGAGGCCATGCAATTGATACAGAAACGACGATTATCACAATAAGGTATAATGTCAGGAATTTCCCATGGCCTGTTCTCATATCGTATAAGTTTACATGAGACTTGCCGGCAAAGTCAAATTACCTCAAGAAAGGCACATTTCAGATACTCAGTCTCGGGAACAGACAGCAGTATAGGGTGGTCTCTGCCCTGGTAGCGGTATTCGATCAGCCGTGCATTCCTGCCTGCATCCCTTGCAGAGTCCCGGAGTATTTCAAGGAACAGAGACCGGTCAATGTGGTGAGAGCATGATGATGTGGCAAGGATGCCCCCTTTTCTTATCAATCTCATTGCATCTGCATTTATTTCCCTGTAACCCCTTACAGCCTCCCGGATTTTTGCCCTGCTTTTGACAAATGCAGGCGGGTCAAGCACAATGAAATCACAGGAACTTCCTGCCTTTGACTCCTCATTCAGATAGCTGAACACATCTTTTTTTATAAATCCGCACCTATCCTCAAGGTTATTCAACTGCGCATTCCTCCCTGCTGCAGACAGGGCTGTTTCGGATTCATCCACAAATGTAACGGATGCCCCTGCTTTGGCCAGATGCATACCCCATGCCCCGGAGTAGCAGAAAAGGTCAAGCCCCTTTCCACCTTTAATATACCTGCTGAGGGCTATCCTGTTCTCTCTCTGGTCGAGGAAGAATCCTGTCTTCTGCCCCCTCATAGGATCAATCTCAATGGCTATCCCATCTTCATTTATAACAGGCAATGATTCAAGAGACCCTTTGGCAACCTTCTTCTCCATTGTCAGTCCTTCGAGCAGTCTGCTCTGACTGTCGTTTCTCAAAACTATCGCTGACGGGGAGAATATCTCGTCAAGCAGATTGAGAATCATATCACCAATGTTATTGATACCGAGAGTCAGAAATTGTACGACTATACAGTCATTATATTTGTCAACTATCAAACCGGGGAGGAAGTCTCCCTCGCTAAAAATAATCCTGCAGGAATGGATGTCCTGATAAAGGCTTTTTCTGTAAACTATGGCATCAAGAATGCGCCTTCTGAAAAAATCGGCATCTGCCTTTTCATATCTCCGTGTCAGGAGCCTGATGGAAATAAGAGAATTTGGATTTATATAGCCAATGCCCAAAAAATTATTCTGTTTGTCATATGCCTCTATAAGTGAACCAGGTGCATAATTATTTGGGCTGCCCATGAGTTCATTTGAGAATATCCAAAGATGGCCGCCGAGTATCCTGCTTGTCTTCTTTACTATTACCTTTTCCATTGCATTGTGTTATTCTATCATGATTAGGGCAAACGGCATCTTAAGACGGGAGGGTATTTTCCTGTAAATAATGGTAGGCGCGGGGGGGATTGAACCCCCGACTTCTTCCGCGTCAGGAAAGCGCTCTCCCACTGAGCTACGCGCCTACTGGGAAATGACTGCTAATTCTATCATGTCTGTGCAAAGGAGTGCAAGGGTATTGTGCGTTTTATAGCAGACCTTCATATACACTCGCCATACTCGCGTGCCACCAGTAAGGATATGGAACTTGAATCTCTCTTCAAATGGTCCTGCATAAAGGGTCTCGGTGTCACCGGTACAGGGGATTTTACCCATCCTAAGTGGTTTTCAAACCTCCGGGAGAGGTTGGAGGAGGCGGAGCCTGGCCTGTTCAGACTCAAAGACAAATACAGTTCAGTTGTTGAAAATGATGTGCCGCAATCATGCCGTGCTGAGGTCCGTTTTATCCTTTCAGCCGAGATAAGTTGTATATACAGTAAGAATGGCAAAACCCGCAAGGTGCATAACCTGCTGTTTGTCCCTTCGTTTGAAGCAGTACAGCGGATCAGCGAATCCTTGTCAAAGATCGGAAACCTGAGGTCTGATGGACGGCCTATTCTGGGGCTTGACAGCAAGGCGCTGTTAAAGATTGCACTCGATGCGTCCCCTGATGTCATGTTAATCCCGGCCCATGCCTGGACTCCCCATTTCTCCGTATTTGGATCAAAGTCAGGGTTTGACTCTCTGGAAGAGTGTTTTGAAGACCTGACCCCGCATATTTATGCAATTGAGACAGGACTGTCATCTGATCCTCAAATGAACCGGAGGTTGTCTGCCCTCGACAGGATCACCCTGATATCAAATTCCGATGCCCACTCGCCAAAGAAGCTTGCACGGGAGGCAAACATATTTGATACAGACCTGTCTTACAAAGGAATTTATGATGCCATACGTGATGGAGACAGTGCCAGGTTTACTGGCACAATAGAGTTTTACCCTGAAGAGGGAAAGTATCATTACGATGGTCACAGATCATGCAGGCAGAGGATGACTCCGGAAGGGACAAGGCAGAACAATGGATTGTGTCCCAAGTGCGGCGGCAGGGTTACGGTGGGTGTCATGAGCCGTGTAGATACCCTTGCAGACAGAAAGGAAAATGACACGCAGGCGGCGGTTATCCCGTTTAGAAGGATGATACCGCTTCACGAGATTATCTCAGAGGCGTGCGGCACAGGTGTGAACAGTAAGGCCGTTGAAAATTCGTATAACAGGCTGATTGGTTCATTGGGAAACGAGTTGTCAATCCTGTGCGAAGTTCCTGTTTCTGATATTGCAGAAACAGGAGGTCCAGTCCTGGCTGAAGCTATCCAGCGCGTTAGAAGCGGAGATGTCCACATAGAACCTGGATATGACGGCGAGTTCGGGACAATCAGGATTTTCGGGTGAGCCGTCGTGAGCACTTCGACTGTTAGGCTGTTCGACAAGCTCACAGCTCAGGGTTTACAATGGGTCATGAAAACGTCATTCCCGCGGAACCTGTCCCAGCAGGGTTTAAGCCGGGTGCTGGAATCCAGATCGTGGGCATGATTCTGGATTCCCACTTACGTGGGAATGACGGATGAATAGGAGTATTTTCAGATGAACTGACTCTGTGGTTTCAGGACTATCAGCCCGAGAGGGGGCAGTGTCAGTTCCAGTAGCTGATGTTTTCCCTGCCAGGGTATTGGCATGGACCATACGCCGCCGGCATTTCCTCTATTGCCGCCGCCGTAGACCTCTGAATCGCTGTTGAGGATTTCTTTGTAGTATCCGGCCCGCGGCACGCCTATCCTGTATCCTCCGCGCTGCACTGGTGTAAAATTGCACACAAAGATCAGCATATCATCCGGGTTCTTTCCCTTCCTCAAAAATGAGACTATGCTGTTGTCAGCGTCATGAAAGTCAATCCATTCAAAACCCGTGTACTCAAAATCTATCTCGCAAAGGGCTGGTTCAGTTCTGTAAAGGTGATTCAGGTCTCTGACAAACCTCTGCAAGGTCTGGTGTTCATAGTATTGCAGCAGATGCCAGTCAAGGCTTACATCGCAATTCCACTCCCACCACTGGCCTATTTCTCCTCCCATGAAGAGGAGTTTCTTGCCGGGGTGTCCGTACATATATCCATAAAGCAGTCTGAGGTTTGCGAATCTGTCGTGTAAATATCCTGTCATTTTGTCAAGGAGCGACCTCTTGCCGTGCACAACCTCATCGTGAGACAGCGGAAGGATGAAGTTCTCATGGAATGCATATAATAGTGAGAATGTGAGGCTTCCCTGATGATACTTTCTGTGGATGGATTCTTTGGTGAAATATTCCAGGGTATCATGCATCCATCCCATATTCCATTTGAAGCCAAAGCCAAGGCCGCCAAGATAGGTAGGTTTTGATACGAGCGGCCATGCAGTAGATTCTTCAGCGATAGTCATAATGCCTGGGAAGTATTTATAGACCACCTCGTTGAATTCCCTTATGAAATCTATTGCCTCAAGATTCTCCCTCCCGCCGTATTTGTTCGGGAGCCAGTCACCACCCTCGCGCGAGTAGTCCAGATAGAGCATAGAGGCAACAGCATCCACGCGTAAGCCGTCTATATGGTATTTGTCAAACCAGAAGAGCGCATTTGAGATCAGAAAATTCTTTACCTCATTCCGTCCATAGTTAAAGACGAGTGTCCCCCATTCCTTATGCTCCCCAATCCTTGGGTCAAGGTGTTCGTACAGTGCCGTCCCGTCAAACCATGCAAGGCCATGGGCATCCTTTGGGAAATGCCCCGGCACCCAGTCGAGTATCACGCCTATCCCGTTCTGATGGCAGTGATCTACAAAGTACATGAAGTCTTCCGGGGTCCCGTAGCGGCTCGTGGGTGCGAAATATCCTGTAACCTGGTAACCCCAGGAGACATCGAGGGGGTGTTCTGCAACAGGAAGGAGTTCTATGTGTGTGAAACCCATGTCTTTGACGTAATCTACCAGTTCATGGGCAAGCTCTCTGTATGTCAGAAACCTGTTGCCCTCTTCGCACTTCCTTCTCCATGAACCGAGGTGGACTTCATAGATTGAAACCGGCGCCTGATGCAGGTCTTTATGCTGACGCGCTGTCAGCCATTCTGCATCGCTCCAATTGTAGCGGTCTGTGTTACAGACGATGGAGGCGGTATTAGGACGCATTTCAGAATAGAAACCGTACGGGTCGCTTTTCAGAAGGACCAGGCTGTCCATGGTCTTTATCTCATACTTGTATGTCTCTCCCTCGGATAATCCCGGAATGAAGAGCTCCCAGACGCCTGACCCGCCAAGTACCCGCATAGGGTGTCTTCTTCCGTCCCATCTGTTGAAATTGCCAACTACACTTACGCGCACTGCATTAGGCGCCCAGACAGTGAAATACACGCCGGTAACGTCGTTATGTGTCAGGACATGCGCACCCATCTTCCTGTACATGAAGAAGTTTTTCCCTTCTGAAAAGAGATGGAGGTCATAACTGCTCATTATTGGGAGAAAGGAGTAGGGGTCACTGAACTCCTGTGTGTTGCCGGATGATTCCCTGAGCCTCAGCCTGTATGGAAAAACCTTGTCCCTGTTGCCTATTATTGCCTCGAATATTCCATCACTGTGGCGCCTGTTCATAGGATAGGATATGTCAGGCCGTCCAGCGTCAATGACAGAGACCTCTTCTGCTTCAGGCAGAAAGGCCCTTACCACTATAACAGACTTGCCCTGAAACCATACTGGATGCATGCCGAGGTATGAGAATGGGTCATGATGCTCTGCGCGTAGGATAAGCTCCAGATCTTTATTTAAATTGTCTGCTTCCATATGGGATTTATTCTACCTTAATTACACATGTCCCTGCAATAAAATCGTGAAAACCCCGCTTATTCCTGTCAAATGCTATCATAATAAAGCCAAGGCCAAGGAAAAAGAAGGAAACAAAATATCCTATATATCTCAATAATGCCCTGCCATAGCTGACAGGCCCTCCTGATTTTGTAACAACGCGCAATCCCATCAGCCTCTTTCCGGGGGTCTGTCCCTCCCATCCGGTAAAGAACGTATAATAGAATGGTCCCAGCAACGTTCCAATAAAGAAGCCGAAGATTGTGGATAGATGCTCTACCTTTTCAGTGGACAGACCGGAGGTTAAGCCCCCGAGTCCGGTTGCAAGGCCTGCAACAAATGCAAAAAATGCAGTGGCAAAGAAAATAACGATATTATCAACAATAAATGCAACAAGCCGAATCCAGAACCCGCCTTTCTCAGTTGCTGTATTATTCATACTCATTCCTGAATCAGGGCTGGTCATGCACATAGGACATGACACAAAATCGTATTCTGTTGTATATCCGCATTTCGTGCATCGCATATCAGGACGTTATTTTATCATAAATAAAAAAAGGGGGCAGATTTATTTTAGGGGAAAAAAGAGGGACAGCGACTATTTATTTTTATTAAAAAATAAATAGTCGCTGTCCCTCTTTTTTTTACTTACCTTAATTATTAAATATCAAAATACAGATTGAACTCATAAGGATGCGGTCTGAGCCTCATTGCGTCTATTTCCCTGGTCCTCTTGTAGTTAATCCATGTGTCTATAACGTCTTCTGTAAATACGCCGCCTTTTAGCAGGAACTCCTTGTCATTGTCGAGGTGTTCCAGAGCCTCGTCCAGGGAGCCTGGAAGAGACGGGATGTCTGTCAGCTCCTCCGGCTTCATGTCATAGATATCCTTGTCAAGCGGGGCGCCCGGCTCAATCTTGTTTTCTATGCCGTCAAGACCTGCCATGAGCATGGCGGAGAATGCCAGATATGGATTGCATGACGCATCAGGGAATCTTACCTCAACCCTCTTGGCCTTTGGACTTGCTGAATACATAGGTATCCTTATGGATGCGCTCCTGTTCCTGCTGGAGTATGCGAGGTTCACCGGCGCCTCAAAACCAGGAACCAACCTTCTGTAGGAGTTGGTTGTTGGTGATGTCAGGGCTGCCAGTGCAGGCGCATGTTTGAGTATACCGCCAATGTAATAAAGCGCCATCTGACTCAATCCTGCGTATTCGCTCCCGGCAAATAATGGCTTGCCGCCCTTCCAGAGGCTTTGATGACAATGCATTCCGGACCCGTTGTCACCGAAGACCGGCTTAGGCATGAATGTCACAGTCTTATTGTGCCTCCTCGCAACCATCTTCACTACATACTTATATTGCAGGAGCTTGTCCGCAACACGGGTGAGTGTATCAAATCTCATGTCTATTTCGTTTTGACCGGCAGTTGCCACTTCATGATGCTGGGCCTCGATCTCTATACCGCACTTCTGCATCTCAAGAACCATCTCTGTCCTCAGGTCCTGCATCGTATCCATTGGAGGCACGGGGAAATAGCCTTCCTTATAGCGGGGCTTGTATCCAAGGTTCGGTCCTTCTTCCCTGCCTGTGTTCCACTGGCCTTCGATTGAATCTATATAGTAAAATCCGCAATGCTCATTCTGTGCATATCTGATGTCATCAAACACGAAGAACTCGGCCTCAGGGCCGAAATATGTTGTATCTGCAATCTTTGTTGATTTAAGATACTGCTCAGCCTTCTGGGCTATAAAGCGTGGATCCCTGCTGTAGTGTTCCCTTGTTATAGGGTCAATGACATTACAGATAAGGCTCAGGGTAGGGTGCTGTGTAAAGGGATCCATTATAGCTGTAGTTGGATCGGGTAACACCAGCATGTCGCTGTTATGTATTGCCTGCCAGCCGCGGATGCTTGAGCCGTCAAATCCCAGGCCATCTTCAAATGATGATTCGTTAAGAGCAGTCATCGGGATTGAAAAATGCTGCCAGAGACCCGGAAAGTCCATAAACCTCAGGTCTACCATTACTGCCTTGCCTTTTTTTGCTAAATCCAGTACCTCACGTGGTGTCATCTTCTGCTAACCTCCTTTTAAATAAAAATGGTTATTAAATTTTGTACCGGTTGGTAATCGGTACCCTCCAGTCCTTTCCAAATGCCCTTGCGGTTATCTTGATTCCGGGGGGGGCCTGCCTTCTCTTGTATTCACTCCTGTCAACCATTGATATTACCTTTGCAACGATCTCTTCCCTGAACCCGGCCTCAACGATTTCATTGAATGACCTGTCATCCTCTACATAAGAATGCAGAATCGTGTCAAGTACATCATATGGCGGCAGAGAATCCGTGTCCTTTTGCCCCGGCTTTAGTTCTGCTGTAGGTTCTTTAACAAGGACTCTTTCGGGAATAAGTGAAGTTCCTGCTCCGTTTATTGAGTTTCTGTACCGGGACAGTTCGTAAACGAGGGTCTTTGGCACATCCTTTATAACTGCAAATCCTCCGGCCATATCACCATAGAGGGTAGCGTATCCGACGCTCATCTCGCTCTTATTGCCTGTAGTAAGTACGAGCCATCCGAACTTGTTTGATAATGCCATAATGATATTTCCCCGTATCCTTGCCTGAAGGTTTTCCTCGGTGACATCAGTCTTACAGCCCTCAAAAGTCCCTGACAGTATGTCGAGATATGATTTGAAGATGTTGTTAATTGGTATAGTAAGCAGTTTAATGCCGAGATTTTTTGAAAGTATTTTTACATCCTCTCCACTTTCGGTCATCGTATACTGAGACGGCATGAATACTCCGGTAACGTTTTCCATGCCAAGGGCATCCACGGCAATTGCTGCAACGATGGCTGAATCTATACCGCCGCTTATTCCAATTACAACCTCCTTAAACCCGTTTTTCTTCACATAGTCTCTGGTGCCGAGGAGCAGGGCATTGTATACCTCTGCAACCGGTTCAAGAGGCGTCACATCCCGGTTCCCGATTTTGGGTTTTCTCCTGCTGACCTTTGCAGCTGATACCTGTATGGCTGATCTCTGTGAGGCATCATGCAGGGAGAATATCTTTGCCCTTCTCCTTGGATCGTGCAGTCTTGCAAGCTCAACTGACCTCAAATCAAGATCCTCCACAATAAGGTCTTCCTCAAACTGTTTACCCTGCGCTATAAGTTCGCCTGACGGGTTGAATATCATACTGTTTCCGTCAAAGACAAGTTCATCCTGACCGCCAACCATGTTCGTATATGCAATGAAAACCGTATTATCTGATGCCCTTGTTGAAACCATTTGTTCCCTGAACTGCCTCTTGCCCCTGTGATACGGTGATGAATTTATGTTTATAATAAGCTGTGCGCCTGAAAGCGCCTGATTCATGCACGGCCCGTCAGGATACCATATATCTTCACACACATTGATACCGACACTGACGCCCCATATTACAAAAAGCGTACACTCGCTTCCGCTCTTGAAATAACGCTTCTCATCAAATACGCCGTAATTCGGAAGATAATTCTTGTAATAAACCCCGGCAATCTTCCCCTTGCTTATAACTGCCGCCGAGTTGTATATGTCATCGCTTCTGTCAATGAAACCGGCAACTATTGCTATATCGAGAGAAGATGTCTTTTTTGCGATGAGTTTTAGCGATTCCAGATTGTCATCTATGAATCCGGGTTTTAGCAGCAGATCTTCCGGTGGATAACCTGTGATTGCAAGCTCAGGGAATGCTATTATATCCACACCCAGTTTACATGCCTGTTCCACATACCGCAGGATCTTTTTGGTGTTGCCATCCAAATCCCCGACACATGAATTTATCTGGGCTAAACCGATACGGATTTTGCCATACGCAGACATATCAAGCCTGTTTAAATTGCGTCCTCCCCGCGCTCTCCCGTCCTTATCCTGACTACATCATCCACGTTTGTCACGAATATCTTGCCGTCTCCTATCCTTCCTGTACGGGCAGTATTTACAATAGTCTGAATCACCTTTTCAACCATATCATCCGCTACCACTACTTCAAGTTTTATCTTGGGAAGGAAATCCACTACATATTCCGCCCCTCTGTATAGCTCTGTGTGTCCTTTCTGGCGTCCAAACCCCTTCACTTCTGTTACCGTATTGCCCTTGATGCCTATCTGGCTAAGGGCGTCCTTTACTTCATCCAGCTTGAATGGTTTTATTATGGCCTCAATCTTTTTCATAAATTGCCTCCGTTCCGCTTCAGATTAACAAATGGGTGTTAAAATGTAAAGAGATTAAAACGTATATCCTGTCTCGTTATGCTGGCTTAAATCAAGCCCCATGATTTCATCCTCTTCCTGGATGCGGATGCCTATCACAAGGTCAATGACCTTCAGGATTATAAGGGTTGCAACAAATGAGAATACCGCGCTTGCTGCTGTTGCAACCAACTGAATGCCAAGCTGTCCGGAATTTCCGAAGAAGAAACCATCTGCTCCGGCAGGATTAATGGCTTTTGAGGCAAACAGTCCGGTTGCCAGTGCACCTAATGTTCCTCCGACCCCATGGACTCCAAATGCGTCAAGTGAGTCATCATAGCCCAGTATGTTTTTTAACACGACAACCGCAAGGAAACAGACAATGCCAGCGCTGATCCCTATCAATATGGCAGCGATCGGCCCGACAAAGCCGGCAGCAGGAGTAATTGCCACAAGCCCGGCAACAGCCCCGCTTGCTGCTCCAAGAATAGTAGGCTTACCGTGACGGATCCATTCAATAAACGGCCATGTAACTGAGGCCGCTGCTGTGGCTATGTGTGTTACGACAAATGCACTGGTTGCCAGTCCGCCTGAGGAGAGGGCGCTTCCAGCATTGAAGCCAAACCAGCCGAACCAGAGGAGAGAAGCCCCGATGACTACAAGCGTCATATTGTGAGGAGGCATGGGGTCCCTCCTGTATCCGATCCTCTTCCCAATTACAAGGGCTGCAGCCAGTGCAGAGACCCCTGAGCTTATATGTACTACCGTGCCTCCTGCAAAATCAAGGGCGCCCATATTCCTTATCCAGCCGCCGACACCCCACACCCAGTGTGCAAGAGGGTCATAGACTATTGTAGCCCAGAGGAGGCTGAAGATGACAAATGCTGAAAACTTCATCCTCTCTGCAAATGCCCCTGCTATAAGACAGGGCGTAATTATGGCAAACATTGCCTGATAGATCATAAAGGCCTGATGCGGTATGGTAGCCGCATAGTCAGGATTGGCCTCAAGCCCTACACCATGCAGACCGAACCACTCCAACCCGCCAATCAGCCCCATCCTGTCCGGACCAAAAGACAGGGAGTAGCCAATGACTACCCACTGGATGGTAATGAGTCCAACGAGGATAAAACTCTGCATTATAGTGCCGAGCACATTTTTTCTTCTTACCAGTCCGCTATAGAACAGCGCCAGACCTGGTATCGTCATAAGCATTACCAGCGCTGCAGAGATAAGTATAAATGCTGTATCTCCTGAGTTGATTTGGCTTTCCATTGTATAATCCCTCCTGTAAACGTTACAATCGTTTTAACGGGTTATCCCCGGGATTCATTAAAAATTAATATCCAATTGTGTGGTAAACGTATCTGCAAGTCCGGGAAGATCCTGGTTGTTTAACATGTCGTACCCGAAGAGAACGCTTATATTGGGAGTAAATGACCAGGCAAAGCCTACATTGAGAGTGCCAAGGAAGTTGTCCCCACCCATGTAATCTACGGCCACCCATAGCTTGTCTGATATTTCACTTACAGTTTTCTCCCAGCAGAGCATTACACCGTCATTTGCCTTCTTGCCGTTTTCATCGAGGAGGAGCTTGTCATTACCGGTATAATAACCGAGTGATAATTTGCCGATTTGCCCGAAGGTCCTGGCGGCCTTTCCATATATGACGTTATAGTCAGTGACATCGCTTTTTGTGCCAATAAGATAGCTGCCCACAACGATAGCTGGCACACCTTTCATCAATTTATCTTCCGGTGTCCCGACCTTGACATTGAAATACACAGGATTGGCGTCTGCTGATACACCGGCCTGTATGATATCAAATCCCGCCTCAGCATTAATCTTGTCAAAAGGGAGAATGCCCGATGTTAGTCCAAGATTGATTGCAGGGGCGACACGAGCATCATTTACATCCTTTTTGACAGGCGCATAGACGTCATTTGTCAAATGAACAACCTTGTATGGCTGTATGTCAGTTGAAGGCGCCCAGATGTGGGTTGATGGGGTGGCAAATGCACTTGCTGCGCCGAGTACCCCTGTCAATAACATCGTGCTAATAATCCTTGTGATTATCATCCACATTTTGTAATCCTCCTTTGTTAGTTTTTACTTCTATCCCGTACTTCCTGATCTTGTAACCCAGTATCCTCTGAGTTGTGCCAAGTATCTTTGCAGCCTTTGCCTGAACCCAGCCTGTAGATTCAAGAGCCTCTAAAATGAGCCGCTTTTCAACATCAGCTATGGTTGCCTTTAATAGGGTCATGGTACTGATATATTACAAGGGGTGTGCCATTCTTGCCTGGTACATATAACTTCTTGATATCAAAGGAATTAGTTGGAATTGAAGTCAGTCTGGATATTGGAATGATTCTACAAAAATGTGGTGATAATAGGTTAATATCTACAAAGTTGTAAGAAGGCAGTCCACATGAAAATCCCCCTTAATCCCCCTTTTTCAAAGGGGGAAATTAGTGACCCCCCTTATAGAAGGGTGGCAGGGGGGATTTAAATAAGCGTATCCCACAAATAAAAAGGGTCAGCAGAGTGTTCTGCTGACCCTTTCAGGATACTACATTACAGCGTGGAGGCAATCCCCCACAACCGGTCTTACATAAACTTCACATTGATCATGAAGTAGCCGAATGTGGCGCTCTTGTCAACCGGTATTGTGCCGTATCCGCCATAAGCTGCGGTGGTGACATCACCGGCATCCCTTATCACATAGGCTGCCTCACAATTCACATTCTTGCTAAGCTCATGATTGGCCCTGATGTTAATTTCTGAACCATTATCATCCTTACCGCCTACATCTTCAGCCAGCTTATAGTTCCAGTATTCAATGGCAAGCTTTAACTTGTCAATCGGTGTCATGCTTGCATTGATGGACCATGAGTTAGTATTTGACCAGATGACATCATCAGTGAATCCATAGAGGTAGTGATTCGTTGGATAGAGGTTGTCAAATGCGGTTGAATCTGATGATGAATCCTGACCGGTAGCTGCAGCGTATTCTATCCCAAGCCTTAAGCCGCCAAGCACATTAGGTATTGTGTATCCGGCCCTGATATCAAATGCATTTGCATCCTGATTAACTGTGTTTGTGGCATCACCGCTCTGAAACGCAAGTTCAGCACCATAATCAAGGTTGATACTGGATACAGCACCTGCCACCCTGGCGCCAAGTGTATAGAAATTGGTTTCATCAGTTCCATGTATCTTCTGGATCAGATAGAGGTCCAGGGCGCTTACCTGAGGTATATTCTTAAGTGATGCATAGATACCGTTTAAGTTTTCATCATTACCCCAGTCTTCGCCGTCATCGAATATTTTTGCGGTAAAGACATCAATATCTGCGGCGCTATGTTTGTAGGTCAATTTGATTGCATCAAACCTTCTTGAACTGTTGTTCCACTCGAGTGAACCGATGAGTCTCTGGTCACCATAGGCCAAAGCCTGACGGCCTATCCTCAGGTTTAGAGGTGCACCACCGAGATTTGCGAAGTCAACATATGCCTGAGCCACATCTAAAGCCTGATATGACTCAGCCGTGTCAGTAGTAGTGTTTTCGTCTCCCCACATCCTGCTGTCCTGTATCTGCACATATCCCTTTACATTGTCTACAGATGCATCTACACCCAGGCGGGTCCTCTGCTCGAAGCCCCCTCCGTCTTGATTGGCATCTTTATTATCAACCATGATACCCCTTAACCTGAGTTCAGCACCTGACAATTTTACATCTGCATAGCTTGTTCCAACCATGCCTGCTACTAATGAAGCTGTTAGTAAAGTAAACATCCATCTGCGTTTCATCATTACCCTCCATACTTGTTATTAAAATTATTCAACCTGCTACTGTCTTTCTACTTTATAAATTGGATCTCACGAAGCATTACACAAGATCAGAATCCGAAATCACACCACCTCCTTTCAACAGTCTTTAAATTCTGCATGATAGATTTCTGAGTTGCAGCACTAAACATAAATGCCTGTGCTGCATCATTGAAGCCGATCTAAATACCAAAGAAGCAGAGCATAGATGTGTAAATCCTTTAGCGTTATATTTGTAACAATAATCTACAAAATAGTCAAGAGAAAAATAAATAATCTTAAAAACTAAAAAATCTTAAATGTACCCTCTAATCCCTTCCTTATTATCATTACTGCTATGGCTGCAAGGAAGAGCGAGACCACTTTTGATGTGGCCCTGGCCCCTCCTTCGCCGAGAAAGGATATAATACGTCCTGCAAAGGAAAATACAAGCCAGACAATAATAATATTAACGATCAGAGAAAACAGTGTCATGGAGATGCCGAATATGTCGCTCAGCATTATTAATGTCGTGAGTGATGCAGGCCCTGCGATTAACGGGGTGCCTATGGGCACTGTGCCTACAGACGGCTGAGGCCGCCTGCTCATTTGTCCGGAAAAGACGATGTCTGTTATGGCTATAATCAGCAATATCAGACCGCCGGCAATCTGAAAGTCTGAGATGGTTATCCCAAGTATGATAAAGATTCCCTTTCCGACGAATAAGAATAATATAGTCAGGACTGATGCTGTTATGATGGATTCACTTAAGATCTTCTTTCTGAAGGCAGTCTCCATCCCTTCAGTCAGGGACATGTAGATAGGCAGGACCCCTATGGCATCAAAGGCTACAAAAAGCGGTATGAATGTCATTATAAAATTTGTGAACATATACTTAAATCCTGTCCAATGTTACACCAGTGCAACGAGCTATTCAAGTAATAATCCTGAATTAAATGGACAAGACAACCAAGTGTTGATATGATACTTCGCTAAGATGTTTCAGGCAATAATACTCGGCATAATACAGGGGCTTACTGAGTTTCTTCCTGTCAGCAGTACTGCCCACCTCATATTGGCGCCATGGATATTTGGATGGAATGACCCCGGTCTTGCCTTTGATGTTGTCCTGCACCTTGGGACACTGACAGGGATAGTTGCATACTTCCGGAGGGACTTCTATGAGATTGCTGCCGGGATGTTTTCATTCCGGGCCAGAGGAGCTGAAATCTCCGGAATGGAAGGCCGTCTGGGGTGGTACATTATAATAGGCACAGTACCGGCCGGTTTAGCCGGGTTCTTTCTGAAAGATCAGATAGAGACATCATTGCGGTCTCCGCGTATTATCGCAGTAACACTTATTATTTTCGGGCTTATACTCTGGTGGGCTGAGGCTGCCGGCAGGAAGAGGAGGCGGACTGAGCACATGAATGTTGTTGACGCTGTAGTGATAGGTCTTGCCCAGGTGCTTGCGCTTATTCCCGGTGTTTCGAGATCAGGAATAACCATTACTGCAGGGCTTTTCAGGAATCTTGAGAGGGCAACTGCGGCAAGGTTTGCCTTTCTGCTTAGTACGCCTATTATCCTTGCCGGAGGTTTACTGAGTGCCGTTGATGTGTATAAGGAAGGCCTGCCCCATGATATGCTATGGCCATACATAGGTGGATTCGCGGCATCTTCAGTGTCTGGTTTCCTGGCGATAAAATATCTGCTGTTGTTTCTGAGCAGGCAGAAGGTTAATATATTTGTCTACTACCGGATAATTGTGGGTATTCTGATCCTGCTGATTATGTAACTATCTGTTGTTGTCATTGAACCTTATGCCGGCGGCGTAAACTGAGCCGCACCTTGAGCACCAGGCTATTGTGGCTGGCTGTTCTTCAAACCGCCGTTCACCGTCTATGTCCCGATGGGTAAAAGTAAGATATACGACTGTCCCTACTTTTAGCGCCTTGTGGATGTATATCCCTGCGCCGCCCTTGCTTATATTTGCGATGTAGACTTCCTGCGGCCTCTTGTCATTCTCTACCCTTAGAGAGCCCATACCCATTATTGTCAATCGTCTGTTTTTGCGCCTGCTTTTCATCCGGCAACTCCTTCTTTTATGCCACGATCTCTGTTCCTATGCCTTTTTTTGTAAATATCTCAAGGAGGATTGAGTGATTGATCCTCCCGTCAATGATATGCGTCTTTTTGACCCCGCCATCAAGGGCCTCTAAACATGCCTTTACTTTTGGCAGCATTCCTGAAGTAATTACGCCGCTTTTTATCAGGCTTAAGGCCTGCTTGCGTGTAAGTGTTGAGATAAGGCGGCCGTCCCTGCCGAGAATCCCTTTGACATCCGTAAGGAATATGAGTTTTTCTGCTTTAAGAGTTGCCGCGATAGCTCCTGCCGCCGTATCCGCATTAATATTGTATGTATTCCCCTTATTATCCACTCCTATGGGGGCAATTACAGGTATGAACCGGTTCTGCTCAAGGGAACGTATTATATTCGGTGAGATTGACTCAACCTCTCCAACGAGACCCCTGTCAATACCTGTGCCCCTTCTCGGCCGCCGCATCTTTCGCGCGCAAATCAGTCCGCCATCTTTGCCTGTAAGGCCGACGGCATTCCCTCCATGCTGATTGATCCTGTTCACAAGCTCCTTGTTGATCTTTCCGCCCAGCACCATCTCAACAATGTCCATGGTCTCGCCGTCTGTTATCCTGATGCCTTCTATGAACACCGGCTTCTTTCCCATCTTGTCCATTACCTCATTTATCTGGGGTCCTCCTCCATGAACTACAACAGGGCTCATTCCGATGTATTTGGTAAGCACGACATCCTCGGCAAACATCTCCTTGAGTTTTTCATTAACCATGGCATTGCCGCCAAATTTAATTACAATGGTCTTTCCGGAAAGATTGCGGATATAAGGAAGCGCTTCTATGAGCAACTGTGCTTTTTCTATATTTCTTTGCATAGGGTAAAGTTCTTACAATATATATTTGCTAAGGTCCTGGTCCTTTATAATATCCGAAAGACGGTCATTGACATATGCAGCATCTATGTTAAAGCTCCTTTCGACAGAATCAGGGGCATTAAATGATATATCATCCAAAAGTTTTTCCATAATAGTGAACAGCCTCCTTGCCCCTATATTCTCCATGCGCTCGTTCACTGCCACAGCGGTTGATGCTATTTCGCTGATTGCATCTTCGGTAAATTTTATGTCAATCCCCTCTGTTTTCAGCATGGCGGTATATTGTTTTAAAAGTGCGTTCCTCGGTTCTGTCAGTATCCTTATAAAATCTCCCTCTTTGAGAGAGTCCAGCTCGACCCTGATTGGGAAGCGTCCCTGAAGCTCGGGTATGAGATCAGAAGGTTTTGATACATGAAAGGCGCCTGCTGCTATAAACAGGATATGGTCGGTCCTCACAGGTCCATACTTGGTAGTAACAGTAGTCCCCTCTACTATGGGCAGCAGGTCTCTCTGGACACCTTCGCGGGAGACATCAGGGCCGTGCCCCTTTTCCCTGCTTGCAATCTTGTCAATCTCATCAAGGAATACAATGCCGGACTGCTCAACCCTTGTAACAGCCTCTTTATATACATCATCTATGTCTATGAGTTTCTGTACCTCTTCCTCAGCAAGGATATTGATCGCATCTTTGACTTTAACCTTCCTCTTCTTATTTTTTCCGGGAAATATGCCGCTTAGCATCTCCTTGAGGTTCATCTCAAGGTCTTCCATACCTACATTTGAAATGACCCCTACAGGCATGACCTTCTCTTTTACGTCGAGCTCTACCTGACGGTCATCGAGCTTTCCCTCTTTTAATTGAGTGCGGAGTCTTTCCCTTGTGTCTGTAGGCCTTGGTTCTGCTGCAGTCTCATAGGAAGGTCTCGGAGGAGGCGGGGGAAGCAGGAGATCAAGCAGGCGCTCTTCAGCCTGATAAACGGCCTTTTCCCGTACCAGGTGCGTCCTTTCTTCCTTTAACATGTTGACAGCGAACTGAGTCAGGTCCCGTACGATAGACTCGACGTCACGGCCGACATAACCTACCTCTGTAAACTTTGATGCCTCAACCTTAATAAAAGGCGCCTGTGACAGTCTTGCGAGACGCCTGGATATCTCTGTCTTCCCGACTCCTGTGGGACCGATCATGATTATATTCTTCGGCATAACCTCATCACGGAGGTCTTCAGATAACTGCTGCCTTCTCCAGCGTGTCCTCAGGGCGATGGCAACAGCATGCTTGGCTGCAGACTGTCCAATTACGTATTTATCGAGTTCTGATACTATCTGTTGAGGTGTAAAATTCACCTGAAATTCTCCGTTCAAATCCCCATCCCCCCTTTACTGAAGGGGGGTACTGATTTCCCCCTTTTAAAAAAGGGGGGGTGACTTCCCTCCATCCAAAGGAGTGTAAATATTCCCCCCTTTGAAAAAGGGGGACTAAGGGGGATTTATGTAAGCTCCTCTATCAATATCTCGCTATTAGTATAGATGCAAATACCTGCAGTTATCTTCATTGCCTCTTCTGCAATATCTCTTGCGCTCATGTCTGTGTTCCTCATGAGCGCCCGTGCAGCCGAAAGGGCGTAGGGTCCTCCGGAACCTATGGCAGCAAGACCATCATCTGGTTCGATTATATCACCTGTGCCGGAGATAATTAAAGAGGAATTCCTGTCAGCGACTGCAATGAGCGCCTCGAGTTTCCTCAATATCCGGTCTGTCCTCCATTCCTTGGCAAGTTCAACGGCAGAGCGCGTCAGGTTGCCGTGATACTGTTCGAGTCTGGCCTCGAATTTCTCAAAAAGGGTCAGGGCGTCGGCGGCCCCACCGGCAAAGCCCGATAAAATTGTGCCATTATACATCCTTCTTATTTTTTTTGCATTATGTTTCATGACAGTATTGCCCAGTGTTACCTGGCCGTCACCGGCTATGGCAACCTGGTTATTTCGCCGCACGCAGAGAATTGTCGTACTCTTAATCATTTTCAACCTCCTTAACCTGCACACTCATTGCTTTCCACTCAGCCCCCTTGCAATACTCATTGCTCATTGCTTCTTTCCCCTCGGATGTGCATTATCATATACCTCCATCAGTTTGTCCATACTGACGTGAGTATATCTCTGAGTTGTCGAGAGGCTGGCGTGGCCGAGCATTTCCTGCACGGAACGGAGGTCAGCGCCTCCTTCGAGCATGTGTGTTGCAAAGGAGTGACGAAGGGAGTGCGGTGTCATATCCCATAAGCCGCTCATCTTTTTGTATTTAACCACAATCCTGTGGACACTCCTTGTGGTGATTCTCCTGCCATATTTATTTAAGAACAGGGGATAGCCTTTTTCATTTGAGAATTCAGGTTCAAATCCCCCCTTACCCCCCTTTACTAAAGGGGGGGGGGTTTTTGAATGCTTTCTGCTGTTTGATGAGTGGTGACTGACAATGTATTCCTTAATGGCTTCAATAGCCTTCTGTCCTACCGGTACGATCCTCTCCTTGCGTCCCTTTCCTTTGACCTTTATAAGTCCGTCGGATAGATTAAGGTCATCGAGGTCCATAGATGTGATTTCTCCAATCCTCAGGCCTGCAGAGTAGAAGGTTTCGAGTATAGCCCTGTCTCTTGATGACATTCTGCCGCTGCCTTCAGGCGCTCCTATCAGCCGGACTGCCTCATCAACGGATAAAAACCTGGGAAGCGTCCTGCCCCTCTTTGGTGTTGATACAAGTTTACCGGGATTATTATCCAGAATCCCTTCCCTGCACAGGAAATTAAAAAATGTCCTGATAGTGGAAATCTTCCTTGCAACCGATGACCTCGACATGCCTTTTTCATGCAGGGATGATAGATAAGCCCTGATCATTATATGGTCAACCTTCCTTAAATCCTCAGGCGTCAGTGATTCTTTTTTTGAGATTCCGAGTAAGAAGTCATGAAATTGTGATAAGTCTGAAAGGTAATTTCTCACGGTATGCCCTGAGAAATTCTTTTCTGAGGAGATGTGTCTGATAAATTCTTCTATGGTTTTAGATTTCAGATCTTTATCTGTTTTTTCCACTTCTCAATATCCCTGAATGACCTCTCGCCAAGTTTTATCCTGTTCTGATCCCTGTCCCTGATCTTTTTCTGCAGTGGCGGAATGAGTCCCCAGTTGATGTTCATTGGCTGAAACCCTGACACCCCGTCTGCCGTGATGTAGTTGAGCAGTGCGCCAATGCAGGTTGTTGCCGGAGGAGGTACAAACTCCTCCCCCCTGATGTGCATTACAGAAGACAATCCGGCGACAATACCCATTGCGGTTGATTCAGTATAACCCTCGACGCCTGTTAACTGTCCTGTCAGATATACGTTCTCTCTCTTCTTTAATCTCAGGGATGTGTCAAGGAGCCGGGGAGAATTTACATAGGTATTTCTGTGAAGACTCCCATAACGTAAAAATTCGGCATTCTCAAGGCCGGGAATCAACCTGAAAACCTTTTTCTGTTCCGGCCACCTGAGCCTTGTTTGAAAACCTACCATGTTAAAAGCCTGTCCGTGTGTGTCTTCCTGGCGAAGCTGGATCACTGCGTATGGTTCTCTGTCGTCAGCGGGATTTTTCAGTCCCACAGGTTTCATGGGGCCGAACAGCAGTGTGTCCCTTCCGCGTTCTGCCATGGCCTCTACCGGCATACATCCCTCAAAATAAGCCGCCTTCTCAAAACACCTTGCCACTGTCTTGTCTGCTGAAACCAGCGCCTGATAAAACTGCTCATATTCCTCTTTATTGAGGGGACAATTAATGTAATCGCCGCCGCTCTTGTTATATCGTGAAGCCCTGAATGTAACATCCTCATTTATGCTGTCACTGCTTATGATAGGGGAGATTGCATCATAGAAATATATAAAATCTTCTTCGATGATCTCAGACAGCGCATTTGACATTTTTTCAGATGTAAGAGGGCCTGTTGCAATTATTGCAGGTATCTCAAATGAAGGCATGGAGACCTCTTCCCTGATAACCCTTATGTTGGGATGAGACGCAATGTGGTCACTTACCATCCTCGAGAAGGCAGAGCGGTCTACTGCAAGGGCAGAGCCTGCAGGCACCCTGTTTTTATCAGCCAGAGTCAAAATAATGGAGTTCAGCATCCGGAGTTCTTCCTTGAGTAAGCCGTGCGCATTTGTCATAGCGCTGGATTTCAGGGAGTTGCTGCAGACAAGTTCTGCCAGGTCTCCTGTTTTGTGGGCTTCAGTCATTTTCCCGGGACGCATCTCGTACAGAAGCACCTTTATACCTCTCTCTGCAGCCTGCCAGGCAGCTTCAGAGCCGGAAAGCCCGCCTCCAATAATCACAAGTTCCGGTTTCATTCTTCCTTGTATCCGCACTCTTTTTTTATACAGTATATTTTGCTGCTTCCACGGGAAAACTTCTCAGCCAGAAATGGTGCGCCGCACTGAGGGCATTGCCTCGGCACCGGCTTGTCCCACATGGCGAATTTGCAGGAAGGGTATTTTGTGCATGAGTAGAAGACCTTTCCGCGTTTGCTCCGTTTTTCTGTCAACTCGCCGCCGCATCCCTCCTGGGGGCATGCTATACCGGTAGTTATGGGCCTGGTAGTCTTGCATTCAGGATAATTTGAGCATGCAAAGAATCTCCCGAATCGCCCGCTCTTAATTACCATTGGGGATCCGCACTGAGGGCAGTTTTCACCTGTTGTCTCTTCCTTCATGGCCTCTATTGTGCCATCATCACCTTTTTTGAAGTTCATGGTGTTTTTACATTCAGGGTAGCCGGAACAGGCGAGGAAGTGTCCCAGTTTGCCCCACTTTATGACCATTACATTGCCACACTTCTCGCACTTGATGTCAGTCGGGGTCTCTTCTACCTTGACATTGCGCATCTCTTTTCGCGCCTTTTCAAGGTGCTGGTCAAAGGGACGGTAGAAGTCACCTACAGCCTGCCGCCACTCATAATGTCCTTCTTCTATCTCATCGAGTTCGTCTTCCATCTTTGCCGTGAACATAACGTCTATCAGTTCAGGAAAATGCTCTACAAGCATGTCATTGACAAGGACGCCAAGATCAGTAGGGTGGAATCTCCCTTCTTTCTTCTCTACATATTTACGGTCCTGAATTGTTGAGAGGATGGCCGCATATGTGCTTGGCCTGCCGATCCCCTTCTCTTCAAGGATTTTAATCAGGGAGGCCTCTGTGTAGCGTGCAGGCGGCTGGGTAAAGTGCTGTTTTGGTTCTATAAGGAGGAGATTCAGCCGTTCTCCTTCGGCTACAGACGGCAGCAAATCACCTTCTTCTCCTTCCTGGGCCTGAGCCGCATCGTCCAGCCCTTCCTCATACAGTTTCATAAAACCTGGAAATTTGATTACTGAGCCTGTGGCGCGCAGCAGATAATCTCCTGCCTGGATGTCTATAGCAGTTATGTCAAGAAGCGCCGGGTTCATCTGGCATGCAACAAATCTGTTCCATATGAGCCTGTAGAGGTTATAAGTATCCTTATCAACATACTCTTTGATCTCTTCAGGGGCCCGAAATACGGATGTAGGCCTTATTGCCTCGTGTGCGTCCTGAATCCCTTTCTTATTTTTATATTCAATTCCTTTAGCAGGCAGGTAGTCACCGCCAAAACTCTCTTTTATGTATTTGCGCGCCTCACCCTGTGCATCAGCAGATATGCGGACGGAGTCTGTTCTCATGTATGTTATTAGTCCGACAGGCCCCTCTGAACCTATTTCCATACCCTCATACAATTTCTGGGCAATCAGCATTGTTTTCTTGGCAGTAAATCTTAATTTTCTGGCAGCTTCCTGCTGGAGCTTGCTTGTTGTAAATGGCGGCTGCGGGTTCTTTTTCCTTTCCTTCCTGTCAATCGTTTTGACGATGTAGTCACTGCCTGAAAGAATGCCCTTGATGCGTTCGGCCTCCTGCTGGTCAGATATCCTGATATCTTCACCGCGGTACTTGATTAATCGTGTTTTAAAAGGCGGCGGGACTTTTCCCTCTAATGTTGCAGTAAGAGACCAGTATTCTTCAGATACAAACTGACTTATCTCCTTCTCAAGGTCGCATATCAGGCGTACTGCCACTGACTGGACCCGTCCTGCGCTGAGCCCGCGGCGCACCTTTTCCCACAATAGTGGGCTTAGCTTGTAACCGACTATGCGGTCCAGTATGCGGCGTGCCTGCTGGGCATTAACCTTATTTGTGTCAATCCTGCCTGGATTGCTGAGCGCCTCTTTGATTGCCTTTTCCGTTATTTCATGAAACATTACACGGTAGATACTATCGTCTTTATCACGAAGCTCTTCAGCTATATGCCACGCAATAGCCTCACCCTCACGGTCAGGGTCAGGGCCAAGGAAGACTTTGGAGGCAGATCCTGCGGCCTTTTTTATCTCTGTGAGTATCTTGCCCTTTCCTTTTATAGTTATATAATGGGGTGTAAAATCATTTTCTATGTCTACCCCCAGTTTGCTCGTTGGGAGGTCCCTGACATGACCAACCGAGGCCATTACATTGTAGGCTTTGCCAAGATACTTTGTAATTGTCCTCGCCTTTGCCGGGGATTCTACGATGATTAACGGTTTTGCCATTCTTTTTTCTCCTTAATTCAGGGTTGACCTTGTATAACAACTTCCGGGCAGTTGTTCTATCAGGCCGCTAAGTTCAAGATTTAATAAAAGTTGTGTCACCTTACGCGTCTCAATTCCACACTCTGTAATTACCTGATCAATATGTTTTGGTTCAAGTGTTAAGACCCTGTAAATATTTTTTTCTTCCTCTGACATGGATTTATGTTTCACAGGCATACTGTTGATACCATGTTTTGGCCTGAGCGTCAACAATTGATCAAATTCCTCCAGTATATCATTGACATTCGTGACAGCCTTTGCCCCCTGCTGAATAAGATTATTCGTCCCACTGCTTAAAGGTGAGTTGATATTCCCGGGTATGGCAAATATTTCCCGGCCCTGCTCCAATGCAAATCTCGCAGTGATGAGAGAGCCGCTTTTTTCCGCTGCCTCTACGACTATGACCCCAAGGGAGATGCCGCTTATAATCCTGTTTCTTTGAGGGAAGTTTCTTTTATCAGGCAATGTGCCGATGGGAAACTCTGAGATTACTGCCCCGTTCCCTGTGATCTCGCGCATGAGTTTTTCGTTTTCAGGAGGATAGGCTATATCAGCCCCGCATCCCAATACGGCAATACTTCTTCCTCCTGCGTTTAAGGCAGCCCTGTGTGCAGAGCTGTCTATCCCTCTTGCCATGCCGCTCACAATGGTAAAACCAGCAGATGACAGTTCTGCAGAGAGCATTTCTGATACCTTTTTACCATAAGGTGACGGATTCCTCGTTCCAACTATAGCCAGCGCATTTATATCGTCAGGACTTACAGAACCATTCATATAGAAATATAACGGCGGATCATATATGTCTTTTAACCTGTCTGGATAATCCGGATGGTTGATGTGAATAAATTTGATGCCGGCATTGTTTATCCTGCTTATTTCATCCTCAACTTCCGGAGAAGGATGCCGCACTGATATTATTTCCCATGCCATTGAAGGTGTAAGACCATCTACGCTGCACAGGTCTTCAAACGAGGATGCAAATACCTTTTCAGGTGTGGAAAATCTTTCAATAAGCCTTCTGCATAGTGAATACTTGTTAGATAATATATGCGCAAGCGCCAGCCATGTATAGTGTTCGTTCATAAATAGTAATTGACCCTGTGACTTCTGGTTTAGCGGACTGCTTGTGATTAAGGTTGAAAGGGGTTTGTTATTTTATTACTGTTGTAACCTTACTGCCGGTTCCAAATGGTTCAGCACTTTTTTTGACAAAAGCAGCAGAGGTGTTATCCTGCACTGAGAGTACCCGAAGTTCAGCGATAACATCATCTTTTCTGTCTCCGGTTACATAGAGAATCGTCCCGGGTATAATGCCGTCTGCCGCACCTTTATCCACATAAACCACGCTATATTGCGCGCTTAGGGCAGACTTCTCCTGTGCCTCAATTATATATCCCTCGATTTCTGTGGAAGACTTTGAGATTTCATTAACCGGCTGAGCAGGGATATATGGCTGTATCTGATCCCCGATTGAGGCATAGTTGTATGATCTTATTATCATTCCTGATGCATCATATCCCTGCAGCCTGTTGATCTCAACTACCCCTATAGGTGTAAAGAGATAACCTGACGTTTTCTTTGTAATTGGATGAATAACAGGCCCCGATGTCCTGAAGATTGTGAATTTTTGACCCAATAACACCTTGTTAGCATGGACTTTTGACAGGTCCAGATAAACGATGTCTCCCTGCGCAAAGATAGTCCTGTCTTCCCTTGTCCCCTTTATGACCCCATAGCTTTCAATATTATTTATAATATGTCCGCCAGCCTCGATTGTATTGGCTGCTATGGCCGGTTTCACAACAGACGGCGCAGCTGGTCCGGCAGTTCTCTTATGAGGCTGTGCAATATCCGGTGGCAGGAGCAATGGGGCTTCTTCCCCTGGCTCAGTTGCAGCCTGCTCAGGAAGTGTGGCTTCGGCTGCTGAAACAGGCGCTTCTTCCGTTGCTGCCTCTTGCCCAGACTCAGGTCCTGTGACAATAACAGATGGTATGATTAATTTTTTGCCTGGAAATATGAGGTCAGGGTTTTTTATGTATTTATTATTCTCCCATATATTGGGCCAAAGGAATGGATTCTTCAGGAAATCCCCTGAAATGTCCCAGAGTGTGTCGCCTTTAATTATAGTATAAACAGATGTGTCGCCTTCCTTAACCTCCCCGTTGCGATTGCCTTCGGAAGGCTGGCTGAAACTATAAGAAGCTGCATTGATGATAAGCACTCCTGTCAGAGTGATGATACTTAGTGATTTTTTTATCTTCATAAGTCTCCTTTTCCCATCCTTTAAGGATTTATCAAAGAGTGCCAGGTTTGTCAATAACAATTTATAAAAATCAGGCTGAAGGCTGAAGGCTGAAGACTGAAGGTGGTAATCTCAATTACCTTTAGTCTTCGGTCTTTCCAACTTCAGACTATAGTGGCCATAAGACAGGTATCATCAACATTGAAATAATAAAGACAACAATCGTAAGGGGAAGTCCTACTCTTATGAAGTCAAAAAAACGGTATCTTCCAGGGCCATAAATAAGGACAGAGGCTGGTTCAAGGGGTGTTATAAACGAGCAGGAGGCGGCTATTGCTATGGTGATAGCAAATGTCCTTGGATTTACTGCAAGGTTTTCGGCAGCATGAATGGCAATCGGGAGGACCAGGAGTGCGGCAGCTACGTTAGACATGGGCTGAGTCAATATCACTGTCAGGATAAAGAAACTGCCTAATAAGGCATAAGGGCCATATCCTGCTGTAGCATTCGTTATGATGTCTGCAAGGAATTGCGCTGTGCCTGTCTGTACAACAGCAATTCCAAGTGATATCATCCCTCCAATCAGTATAAGGAGATGCCAGTTTACAGATTTGTATACCTCATCTGCATAGAGGCACTTGCCAAGTACCATTAGTACGGCTCCAGTGAGGAAGGAGACTGATATGGGTACTATACCCGATACTCCTGCAATAATGCTGGCAAGGAAGATGATTGTCGCAATGCCTGCCTTATTTGCACGGAACTTCTCAGGGGTAACGTCCCCGATTATGATCAGACGCAGTACATCTCCAAGTGCATTTATACGGTCTCTTTCTCCCTGCAGCAGAAGAACATCTCCGACACGCAGGTGGACTCTTCCCACTTTCTCCCGAAGGCATATGCCGTGCCTGTAGAGTGCGATTGCAGACAGTCCGTAAGTATGTCTGAAATTGACGTCTTTCAGGGTCTTTCCTTCAAGAAGTGAATCCGGTGATATTACTGCCTCTGCCATACGCACATCTCCGGGTTCAAGGTCTTTGCCCGTATGCTTGAATCCGGATTTAATCTCGACCCCATCTGTCTGGCCTGCCTTTGCAAGGTTTTCGATACTCCCTACAACGAGGAGTGAATCTCCGCTTTCAATGGTAAAATGGTCTCCAGGGATATAAATGTTATGCCCTTTGCGGTAAATGCCCACTATTGACATGTCATGCATATTGCCAAAGGCCCCCTCAGACACCTTTACTCCTACAAGTGGAGAAGCTGGCAGAATCTTGAGTTCAGAAAGATATTCTCTTATGCCGTAATCTTCCATTACCTCTTCTTTTTCTCTTGCAGGAAGCATAAAATACCCGATTGTCATGAAAAAGGACAATCCGCCCAGAAAAATGATAAGACCGATGGGAGTGAATTCAAACAATGAGAAAGGCGCTAAATTATATGCAGGCAGAGCCTCTGAAACTGCTATATTTGTTGATGTCCCGATCAGTGTGCACATCCCTCCGAGCATTGATCCGAAGGATAACGGCATCAGTAGTTTTGAAGGATTAATCTTTGCCACCCTGGCAATGCTGACTGATGACGGCAGGAGAATGGCAGTGGCAGCCACATTGTTTATAAATGATGAGATGATACCGACTGTAATCAGGAAGATACAGAGAAGGCGTATCGGACTTTGTCCGGCCCATCTCAGGATATAGTGTGCAATCCTGTCTGCAACACCGCTCCTGACCAGCGCCGCAGTCATGATAAGAACGCTTCCAATCATTACAAGGGCCGTATTGCTGAATCCCAGAAATGCCTGCTCTGGCGAGAGCAGGCCGAAAAAGATCAGAGCGAGAACAACAATTACAGATACGATATCAACAGGCACCACTTCTATAGAAAAGAGGATTATGGCAAAGAGCATTATCAGCAGGGTTATTACAATATTCATATCAGGCATGGATGGCATTATACTTGACAACCCCTGATGTATTCAAGTAAATTAGCATGTGACGAATTCGTAAAAAGCCCATCTGCGGCGTTGCGCTGCATCCTTCGTCACTGCGGCGTACATAAAGAAGTACGCCTTATTCCTCAGGATTTGCGCGCCTTGCATATGGGTCTTTTACGAATTCGTCCGTTGCAGGGCGTTCATGAAGAGTTCATGTAATTTTGTCCAACAGATTGCGATTGTGTTCAAAAAGGTTCAGATGCAAGGAAGGAGAGAAAATTTGAGCTGAGGACGTACTGTGTCGTACGTTGAAGCTCAAATTTTCTCTCCTGACGCCGCAGATGGGCCTTTTTCAACACAATCGCGCGAGAGTGGCGGAACTGGCAGACGCACTGGACTTAGGATCCAGCGGGCAACCATGGGGGTTCAACTCCCCCCTCTCGCACCAGGGAGAAGAAAGGCTGAAGGTGATAAGACTGAAGGTGATAAGACTGAAGTCTGATGGTACTAACCCTGATTACCCTCGGTCTTAAGTCTTACTTAATATCTTAGCAAAGAGAGGAAAAAGAAAGAAATGAAGATTGACATCGAAGAAGTCTCAAAAATCAAACGTATATTCAAGATTGAAGTGCCGTCAGACGTGGTATCAAAGGAATATTCAGAGGCATATGACAATGTGCGTAAGAACGCAAAGGTGCCTGGGTTTAGAAAGGGCAAGTTGCCTGCTGCTGTAATAGAACGCAGATTCAAAGATGACGTCGAGTCGGAAATAATCAAGAAGCTGGTCCCTGAATATTATTTCAAGGCCATCAAAGAAAGCGGCGTTACGCCGGTTGATATGCCGAGTATAGATAATGTGGAGGTAAAAAAGGGGAGCCCGCTGACATTTACGGCAACGGTAGAGATAAGGCCGAAGATCGGGAGTGTTGATTACGGGGGAATAGAGCTGAAAAAAGAGGAGTCAACGGTAACTGATGAAGACGTTGCCGCCGGTATTGAGGAAATAAGGGAGAGGAATGCGCAATTGGAGATTTGCGATGAGGGGCATGCCATTGCCAAAGGGGATCATATCAGGGTTGATTATGAGGGATTTGCAGGGGGGAAGCCGGTAAAAGAGCTGAAGAAAGAAGGGGTGGAGTTTCAGACCGGAGCAGAGATGGTGGCTCCGGAGATTGACAACGGCCTCATCGGTGCACACCCTGGGGAAGAAAGGGAGATTAAGATTCCTGAAGGAGATGTATTGTTTAAGGTCAGGATTACCGAGGTAAAGAAGAAGGTGTTGCCGGAGATAAATGATGACCTTGCAAAGGATGCAGGTGAGGGTGAGACCCTCGCCGTATTAAAGGAGAAGGTCAGGGAGCGGGTTAGGGTGCGCAAGGAAGATGAACTCAGGTCTCAGTATAGAAACAGTGTCATAAAGAAGCTCATTGAATTGAATCCTGTAGACTTGCCGCCTTCGCTTGTAGAAAAAGAGATGAGAAATTTTCTTTCAAGGACAAAGAAATTCATGGGTAAAAAGGATAATTTCGAACCTGATGAAGAAAAGGCGCTTAGAGAGAAATATACATCTCATGCTGAAGAGCTGGTGAAGAGCGGTCTTCTGCTCACAGCAATAGCTGAGATTGAAGGGATTAATGCGACTGATGAGGATGCGGATGCTGAGATAAAGAGGATGGCAGCGAAAAGTCAGCAGGATGAGGTATTAATAAGGCGTTATATATCATCTGTAGAAGGCGGCATGGATAATATGAAAGATAAGATTCGTGAGGACAAGGTAATTGCCCATATCCTTGAAAAAGTCAAATGGACATGAACGGAGGGTAAGACGATATGTTAGTGCCAATAGTAGTGGAGCAGACGAGCAGGGGAGAGCGGTCCTATGATATTTATTCAAGGCTCCTCAAGGACAGGATTATCTTTGTTGGTTCAGCAATAGATGACAATGTGTCTAACATAATTATTGCCCAGCTCCTGTTTCTGGAGGCTGATGATCCTGATAAGGATATTCATCTTTATATAAACAGTCCTGGGGGGGTGGTTACTGCCGGTCTTGCAATCTACGACACGATGCAATATATAAAGCCTGATGTCTCAACTATATGCATTGGACAGGCATCAAGTATGGGAGCGCTGCTGCTTGCCGCCGGTGCAAGCGGGAAGAGATATGCACTGCCGAATGCAAGGATTATGATTCACCAGCCTATGGGCGGTTTTCAGGGGCAGGCTACAGATATTGAGATCCATGCCAAAGAGATATTGAGGATGAAAGAATCCCTGAATAATATTCTTGCATTTCACACCGGTCAGTCCCTGGAGCGGATACGGCAGGACACCGATAGGGATTTTTTTATGTCTGGTGATGAAGCAAAGAATTATGGTATAATCAACGAAGTTATAAAAGAAAGAACGCCAAAGAGGAGTTAAGAATCTAATGAGTCAAAACAGGACAAAAGAGGGTGATGCACGCTGTTCATTCTGCGGAAAGAGCAGGAATGAGGTTAGAAAGATTATAGCAGGTCCGACAGTATTTATCTGTAACGAGTGTGTAGACCTTTGCAATGACATTATTTCTGAGGAGTGGGAAGAGGATAAGGGGCAGAAGCCGTTAAAACTCCCCAAGCCGTCAGAGATTAAGGACATCCTCGATAATTATGTTGTAGGTCAGGACCGGGCAAAGAAAATCCTTTCCGTTGCTGTGCACAATCACTATAAGAGGCTTTTTGCAGATGTGCGGATAATGACCGATGTTGAGCTTCAGAAAGGAAATATACTTCTTATAGGTCCATCTGGAACCGGTAAGACCCTGCTGGCCCAGACGCTTGCACGGATACTTGACGTCCCGTTTACTATAGCTGATGCAACCACCCTGACAGAGGCCGGATATGTTGGGGAGGATGTCGAGAATATCATACTGCGGCTTCTTCAGGCAGCAGACTATGATGTTGAAAGGGCTGAAAGGGGAATTGTCTATATAGATGAGATAGACAAGATCAGCAGAAAGAGTGAAAATCCTTCAATTACAAGGGATGTATCAGGTGAGGGGGTTCAGCAGGCGCTGTTGAAGATTATAGAGGGTACTGTCGCAAGTGTTCCTCCGCAGGGCGGGCGAAAACACCCTCAGCAGGAGTTTGTTCAGGTAGATACCTCGAATATCCTGTTCATATGCGGCGGCACGTTTGTCGGCCTTGAAGGCATAATTCAGAACAGGCTTGGCAAGTCTTCAATGGGGTTTGGTGCAGACGTAAAAAGCAGGCAGGAGTTGAGGGCAGGGGAAATACTTCCCCATGCCCAGACAGAGGACTTGCTGAAGATTGGGCTTATCCCTGAATTCATAGGCCGTCTCCCTATTATTGCCACACTTGAAGACCTCGACCACAATGCATTAATCAGAGTGCTTACAGAGCCGCGCAATGCCATTATAAGGCAGTACCAGAAATTGTTTGCGCTTGAGAGAGTGACTCTGCGGTTTACAGACAGCGCAGTAAATGCGATAGCAAAAAAGGCCGTTGCCCGCAAGACCGGAGCGCGCGGATTACGGGCAATTCTGGAAGAAGTCATGCTCGAGCTTATGTATGACATCCCATCGCAGACAGACATTCATGAGTGCATTGTAAATGAGGATGTAATTACCGGTAAAGCAAAACCAATCCTTATTTATGCAAATGACCAGAATATAAAATCTGCATAGACTTCCTCTTCCGGCCAGGTAATTTTTTACAGCAGGAAATAATCAAATGATACCTCTTATCCCGGTCAAAAAGATAATGAGCAGGGAGATAGTTGCGGTAGAGGCGCACGAGCCTGTTATTGCCGCGACTAAGATCATGCGTGAGTTAAAGACCGGGAGTGTCCTTGTCAGAAAGAATAACAACCTGGTTGGAATAGTCACTGATGTGGACATGACAAGAAAAGTCCTGGCAGGTGGTCTTGATCCTTATACAACACCTGCTGAAAATGTGATGAGTTCACCCTTCTATTCCATCAACTCAGATGCGTCTGTAGCGAATGCCAATGAGATGATGACTCAAAGTAATATAAGACATCTCGTAGTTGTAGAAGACGGTACACCCGTAGGGGTCATTTCTGCGAGGGATATTCTGGAACCTGTATATGAAGAAGAGGGGGGGAGTATACCCTTCTGGCCCAATCATGCACTTAAGGAGATAGGCGGGGCATTTCTTATGATTGGCCTGCTTGCTATTATTACCCTTATGTCGCCTGCACCAATGCTTCCAAAGGCTGATCCGCTTGCAACTCCCGAACATATCAAGCCTGAATGGTTCTTCCTTGCCGCCTATCAGCTTTTAAAGGTTGCGGATATCCTGAGGTTTTTAGGTGACTGGGCTCCCAAGACAATAGGTGTCGTGTTTGAGATCGTCTTTATCTTCCTTCTGTACGCAATTCCGTTTATTGACAGGAATCCCGACAGGGCGTACAGGAAAAGACCGGTTGCAATAGCCCTTGGCATATTTGTGACACTGTTATTCGCACTTTTTACTGTATGGGGACATATTTCATGATGATGGCCGGAAGGTCAGCAGACAGCGGTGATAAGACGGCCGGGGTCGTCATTATTTTATCAATTGCTTTCTCTGCTGTTATTTTCTTCAGTAATAAGGTCTGTGCAGATGTACAACCTTTGAATACTGATGAGCATATATCAACAGGCAGGGAGATATATGACAGGAAAGGCTGTTCAGGTTGTCATAAGATAGCAGGCGCTGGCGGAAACGTTGGGCCGGACCTGACTAATGAGGGAAATGTCCTTCTGCATACTGTTGAATGGCACAAGAGTCACTTTAAAGACCCATCATCGGTTGTTCCAGGTTCAATGATGCCGAAGATTGATCTCCTTGAAAAGGAGGCTGAGGCATTGGCTGTGTATTTGACAAGCCTTAAGAGTACGGACTTGCCAAAGGATATTGAGCTCCTGATCAAGACAGCCCATGAAAAGCTTGATGAGGCAAGAAAGGGCGTTGATGGGATAAAAAAGAGCGGATTTAACGTTGATGCACTGGAAGTGAAATATGTCCAGGGATGGACCCGGCTTGAGACGATCAATAATATGATTTATACACACAACCTGGCAGGTGTATCAACGGAGACAGAGGAAGCGATAACTATCGCAAAGGAGATAATGCAGGATGTCCTTTCTTATCAGAAGGAGCTTGAACACCGCGTAATTGTCTCTATTGTTTTTATAGTAATGATTGTTATAATAGTAGTCCTTGTGTTTTTAAAGGTACTAACTGTATAACCGTGTTACGCGGGGTCACTGACCCGGCATGAGGACTTCAGGTGAGAAAAATCGAGATCTGTGCCCCTGCAGGTAACCTGCCTTCTCTTAAGGCCGCAGTTGACAATGGCGCTGATGCTGTATATATGGGCTTCTCCGGGGATACCAATCTCAGGAACTTCCCTGCACTGAACTTTACAGATGACGAGGTCTGTAAGGCAATAAAATATGCCCACAGCCGGAAATCCAGGGTCTACATTACAGTAAATGCCTACCCTCAGCAGAGGGAACTTCCACTTGCATATCAGGTAGTTGACAGGGCATATGAATACGGTGCTGATGCGGTAATTGCATCTGACATCGCTGTCCTTTCCTATGTCAGGGAAAAATATCCTGACAAAAGGCTTCATCTCTCTGTTCAGGCAAGCGCTTCGAATGCGCACGCAATTGAGTTCTGCCGCAGGCACTTCGGAATAAAAAGAGTTGTGCTGCCGAGGGTCCTGACGATAGAAGAAATAAGGGCATTGCGGGAACGAACCAGTGTGGAGCTTGAGATATTTGCCCTTGGGCTTCTATGCATCAACAGCGAGGGGCAGTGTTTCCTGTCTTCATATCTTACCAGTGAATCAATCAATACGTACGGTGCATGTTCTCATCCAAAGTTTATCAACTTTGAGGAGGATGAGGACGAAGGCATCATGAAGATATTGTCAGGAAGCGTGCTTCTTAATAAATGTTCTTCAATGGAGGAGATGGCATATCCGACTCCATGCAAGGGGCGTTATCATAACACGGCAACAGGGGAGCTGGGTTACTCAATACAGGATCCGGAATCACTCAATGTCCTTGAGATACTGCCGGAGATTATACGGTCAGGCATAGATTCAATTAAGATTGAAGGCCGCCAGAGGAGCAGGACGTACGTAGAGAAGGTAGTCAGGACATTCAGGGAGGCAGTAGACAGGTACTATGATAATGGGGTTCCCAGGGCCGGCTCAGGTGCGGGAGAGGAACTGCAATCATTATTCGAAGGCCTCGCGCCGAGTGCAGGGTGTTACAAGGGCAAGTGAGCCGTCATTAGCCGGAGGCTCACAAAGGGCAATGAAAACGTCATTCCCGCGAAAGCGGGAATCCAGACCGAGGCCTGGTTCTGGATTCCCACTTCCGTGGGAATGACGGGTACTTAGGAGTATTTTCGAGTGAAACTATCTCTTGGTCCCATCCCATTCTTATGGGAAAAGAATAAGATAATCTCCTTTTATAAGGAGATTGCAGGTACTCCTGTCTCTGCCGTCTATATAGGTGAAGTGGTGTGCAGCAAGCGCGCCATACTTGGCATTGACACTCTGAGGACAATCGCCGGGATGCTTGCTGATGCAGGTAAAGAGGTGGTTGTTTCCACTTTCGGCCTTATGACGAACAATGAAGAACTTGAGCTTGCGGAGGCTCTGTGTAAGCTGCCTGTACCTGTCGAGATCAACAATATGGGCATCCTGAATTTCTGTGAGGGGAAGGAGACTGTTGCCGGCCCTCATCTTGCCATATACAATGCCCCGACAGCAGGGTTTTACTCGTCCATAGGTGTGAAACGGATAGTATTCATGCCGGAACTGAGCATGGATGCTATTAAGTCAATCTCATCTGACGTCCCGGAGGTTGAGAAAGAGATAATAGCGTTTGGGAATCTCCCTTTGGCATTTTCATGGAGGTGTTACACAGCGCGTGCACTTGGCATGTCAAAGTCAAATTGCGCAATCTCCTGTATTAAATATCCTGAGGGGATGCCTCTTGAGACTATGGACAGGAAGCCTGTTTATAACATAAACGGCACACAGATTGTAAGTGCGCAGAAGGTTTGCATGATCGGGGAGATAGAATTATTTAAGGACATGGGCCTGAGTTTCCTGCGCATTATACCGCATGCAACTGCTACGTCAGAAATAATTGACATCTTTAACAGGGTCATTGAAGGAAGTCTTACAAAGTCGAAGGCACTTGAAGATTTACGAAGATTTGCACCGGAGGGTATTAGTAATGGCTGGTTCTACGGACAACCGGGCTGGCAATATGTGGGTAAAGAATCTGCTGCGGCTTATGCCAGCGGCATTTCACAACCACATATTTAAGATTATCATTGACCGGACAATCAATAGTAACCCCGGTGTCTGTCAGAGACTGGCAGACATAAACGGAAAGGTTTTCCGTCTGCATGCAAGTGATATTGACAGGAGTTATCTCTTTTATGTGAATGACGGGAGAATCTCGGTAATGTATGATGGCAGCAGGAAACCTGACGTCGTGCTGCAGGGAGACTTTGATACCTTTGTCAAGTTGTTACGCCATAAGGCGGATGCAGACAGCCTCTTTTTCTCAAGAAAGCTTACGATCAAAGGGGATGTAAAGACGTCAGTGTTTTTTAAAAATCTCCTTGAACATTTGTAAAGAAGTTCTACTCAACCCGTCTATCTTTCCCTATAATCAGTGTCAGGATTTCACTTGCAACCTCTTCAACTGCCCTGTTGGTGACATCTATGATAGGCCACTTGCTTTTCCGGCAGATGTTTTTGCAATAAACTACTTCCTGTGAAACGTGGTCAATGTCGGCGTAGGCTGATTGTTCCTGTCCTAAATGTCTGAGTCTGACTTTCCGTATATTGGATAGTTTCTCCGGGTCTACGGTAAGGCCTACTATCTTGCTCTGGTTTATGAAAAATAGTTCATGAGGCAGGGGGATATCGAGGACTATGGGGATATTGGCCACCTTCCATCCCTCTTTTGCAAGGTAAACACTCAGAGGGGTCTTTGTGCTTCTTGAGACACCTACCAGCACTATGTCAGCCTCTCCGATAGTCCTTAGGTTCTGTCCGTCGTCATGCTTAACTGTAAACTCGATGGCCTCTATCCTCTTAAAATACAATTCATCTACTTTGTGAATGAGTCCAGGTTTAGCCTGCGGGGATTTCCCCAGATAAGAGGTGAGGGTATCCAGTATGGGACCGATGATGTCAATTGTCGGGACATCACAATTATATGCCTCCTCTTTTAGTGCATCCCTCAGCCGTTCTGAGACCAGGGTGTACACGATTAGCCCCTTTAACTCGACGGCGTCTTTTACAATACTGCGTATATGCTCTTCAGTCCTTACATTGCTGATGCGTGTTATTATCATGTCCTTCTTTTTAAATTGTGACAGGGCGGCAAGCATAACGGTCTCGGCTGTTTCGCCGGTGGCATCGGACACGATAAATATCTGAAACTCGGCTTTCTTGGTCTCCTCTGACATGGAGACGATTATATATTAATCCTGAATTGCAGGCAATGGACATCTTGCTTCCCTGGCTCACAAAGGACAATGAAAATCCCCCTTAATCCCCCTTTTTCAAAGGGGGAAATTAGTTTCCTTTTCAAAGGGGAAAAATAGTTTCCTTTTCAAAGGGGAAAAAAGTTCCCCCCTTTAGTAAAGGGGGGCGAGGGGGGATTTGAAGCGGGATTTTCGAAAGAAAATATGTTATATTGCAGTTTATGTCAACTCAGCTTATTTTTCCGCTCGACTTTGCTGACTTAAATTCGGCATTAAAATATGTCAGCCTTTTAAGAGACCATGTTCATGTATTCAAGATAGGTCTGGAGCTGTTTGTCAGCGCTGGGCCGGATGCCATAAAGGGGGTGCTTGAGGCCGGCGGCAGAAGGATCTTCCTTGATATGAAGTTTCACGACATCCCTGAGACTGTACGCAGGGCGCTTAAAACGCCATATATTAAGGATGTGGAGTTCATTACTGTCCACAGCAGTGACGGGCCTGGTATATTAAATGCGGCTGTTGGCAGCGTGTCTGATAAAGTGAAGATCCTGGCAGTTACTGTACTGACAAGCCAGGGGGAAGCAGATCTAAGAAAAATACTGCTTCTGAGAGACGGCGTGTCATTGACAGATCTCGTGATTCACAGGGCAAAGATGGCAAAGGAATCGGGCTGTGCCGGGATCGTATGCTCGGGACACGAGATATCAATCATCAGAGAAAATCTCGGAAGAGATTTCATTATCGTTGCTCCGGGTGTCAGACCGTCATGGTCTCTTATTCCTGGAGATGATCAAAAGAGGGTAGTGACACCGGCAGATGCCGCAAGGCTTGGTTCTGACTATATCGTTGTTGGACGGCCCATACGCGATGCAAAAGATCCTGTTGAGGCTGCTGTTAAGATTGTCGAAGAGATGGTAAATCTTTAGTTGACCACAAAGTATATCTTGGACTTCATCGCATAGATAAGTCCTGTACACTTGTTGCATGGCGGGAGGACAACCGGGTTTTCATTTCCTGGCTTTTTAGTCTGATGCAGCTCAACGCAGAAATTGCAATAAAGCTCATCTGCTACAAATACCTCATCCACTTTACGGTCTTCGAGAAGCTGTTTGAACATTGCGGCCCCTGATTTTCTTAGTTTTTTGTATTGTCTTCCACGTTTCAGATTGTTTATCGGATATGGCAGAAATGTTCTTTAGCCAGGCGTTATTCAAAGAATTTATCAAAGAAGAGGCCGGCCCAGCGGTTAAGATTACCTATATTTTCTGGCGTTCCTGAAATTATCCTGCCGGCATTGATATAATCAAGTGTTAAGAGTTCATCCCTGTATTCCGAAATCCACCGGTTTATCATTTTTTCTGTCACCTCGAAATGGAACTGCAGGCCGTAAGTCCTTCTCCCTATACGATAAGCCTGGTTTGGAAATAGACCTGAGCCGGCAAGCCTGGTTGCGCCCTTCGGGATATCAAAGGTGTCTCCATGCCATTGGAATACAACAAGTTCATCAGGAAGGGCACTGAAGAGATTATCCTGCCTGCTGTCTTCTGTGAGACTTAGTTTGTACCACCCTATCTCTTTTTTTGTACCTTTAGTTACTCTTGCACCGGTTGCTTTTGCTATTAATTGACTGCCGAGGCAGATACCGAGTACCGGCAAATCTCTTTTTACAGCCTTTTTTATCAGGATGTCCTCATCTTTAAGAAATGGGTACCTGTCTTCCTCATAGACATTCATGGGGCCGCCAAGTATTATGATGCCGGAGTATTTCCCTATGTCAGGAGGGACAGTCTCACCATCAAAGAGTCTTACATACTTGTATCCGATGCCTCTCTTTGACATTACGCCGGCAATTGTGCCGAGGTCTTCACATTCTATATGCTGCAGTACGAGAAAGCCTGACACATGTAACCTCTTTTACAAAGCAGAAACAGGTTCTTTTAGTGAAAGAAAAAAACGCTCGTGTTTGAATGGATGGACAGTTGGATATTTTTGGAATAACCAACCTTTGAAGATCTCTTTCCCGCCCTCTGTTACCTCGACCTGTATTGCCGGATTGTTCAATTCGGCAGAAGCTGTGGAATAGACATTATCTGTAATCTGAAAGTCAGGCAGGAATGTGCCGGTCTGAACCTCAATGTTGCTGCCAGATATGGTAAACTTGCCGCCGATTGGTACATTGTAATCCTTTCCACTCATCGTCTGTTTGTCCATTACAGTTAATACAACAACCTTCCATTTACCCTTTATCTCATCGGATATGACGATCTTCATCTGTCCTGCCGATGGCATCTGAACATTGCTGTGTCCCGGAAGCATTGATTGCTGTTCTGGTGCCTGCGGCCGGGGTTGCTCCTTCTTCGCGCATGCGCCAAGGTTCAACAGAAAAATGATAGAGAGTGCAATAATGATTAAATTGTTGTTATATTTCATATTGTCTAAATATTCCTCTATTGCTTTTCTTTTTTCAGCTATAAGTTATAAGCTATTAGCTATCAGTGGAAATTGCTATGCAATTTCCTTGGCGGAGAGGGTGGGATTCGAACCCACGGTAGAGTTATTAGCCCTACAACTGCTTAGCAGGCAGCTGCCTTCGACCGACTCGGCCACCTCTCCTTTGGCTACGAACGCCATAAATGTCTTTCTACGGCGTTGGACTCCTTAGGAAATCCTCAGCGTACTTAATAGTACGCCTCCGGTTTCCTTCGTCGTCCGCCTTGTAGAAAGGCATTTCTGACGTTCTAACTTGCTGAAAACACAATTACGTTCCTAACTACGTATTCTGCAAACATAATTGGCGGAGGGGGTAGGATTTGAACCCACGGTGCTCATCACACAACGGTTTTCAAGACCGCCGCCTTAAGCCACTCGGCCACCCCTCCTTGCTACGAACGCCATAAATGTCTTTCTACGGCGTTGGACTCCTTAGGAAATCCTCAGCGTACTTAATAGTACGCCTCCGGTTTCCTTCGTCGTCCGCCTTGTAGAAAGCCATTTCTGACGTTCTTAGTTGCCAGGAAATTTTGGGCTCAGATTATCCGCTCCACTCCTCCCATGTAATTCCTCAGGGCATTTGGAATTACCACTGTTCCGTCTTCCTGCTGGTAATTCTCTAATATTGCCACAAGTGTCCTGCCGACTGCAAGCCCTGAACCGTTTAAGGTATGAACATATTCGGTTCTCCCCTTTATTGTCTTGTATCTTATGTCAGCGCGCCTTGCCTGGAAGTCCCCGAAATTACTGCATGACGATATCTCCCGGTATGTGCCCTGGCCGGGAAGCCAGACTTCTATGTCATATGTCTTTGCAGATGAAAACCCCATGTCTCCGGTGCACAGTGCGACCACTCTGTAAGGGAGGCCAAGCCGCTTTAAAACCTCTTCCGCATTACTGGTCAGTTTCTCCAGTTCATTATAAGAATCTTCCGGTTTGCTGAATTTTACCAGCTCTACCTTGTTGAACTGATGCTGTCTAATCAGCCCCCTCGTATCCTTGCCATAGGAGCCTGCCTCTCTCCTGAAGCAGGGGGTGTAGGCTGTATAATATAAAGGAAGCGCCTCTTCCTGCAACAACTCACCCTGATGGATATTAGTCACCGGCACCTCAGCGGTCGGGATGAGATAGTATCCGTCACGCTCAATCTTAAAGAGTTCCTCCTCGAATTTCGGCAACTGTCCTGTCCCTGTCATTGTCTTCCTGTTCACCATGAATGGAGGGACAACCTCTTTATAACCATGTTCCCTTGTGTGGAGATCAAGCATGAAGTTGATCAGAGACCGTTCAAGCAGGGCGCCGGAGCCTTTCATCAGGGAAAACCTTGCACCTGCGATATTGGTCGCACGCTGAAAATCTATAATGTCGAGGTCTTCTCCTATTTCCCAGTGAGGCTTTGGTTCGAAACTGAATTCAGGGATTTCTCCCCAGTTCCGGATCTCTATATTCCCATGTTCATTTTCACCAACCGGTACGGACTCATGCGGGATGTTTGGCAGGATCAATAAAATTTCCTGTTCCTGTTCTTCTATGCCCCGTATGTCCGTCTCAAGCTTTTTGATTTCATCAGAGACACCTTTCATCTGCTCCAGCAACAGGTCAGCAGATTTACCCTCCCTCTTGAGCCTTCCGATCTCATCCGAATTCCTGTTTCTCTGAGACCTGAGGTCTTCGATCCTTCGAAGCAGAGACATCCTGTCTTCATCAAGCTTCATAATAGCTACGAGATCAACAGTCTCACCCCTTTTTCTGAATCCCTCCATAACCTTTGAAGGATTTTCCCGTATAAGTCTTATATCTAACATATGATATTGTCCAAAACAGACGTATACTTTAGCATCCGCATGTGAAATAGTCAACGCATCAGGCGATGTTGGTTTATTTCGTTAATATCTCGAAGATCAGCAGGACAGTCCAGCCAATCAGAAGGATGAACCAGCCGCCGAGGAGGTAGAATTCGGCCCTTGTCTTGGAAGATATGGCAAAGTTCTGAGCTGCCATTGAGTATATGTCTTCAATTGTATCCAGCTTCTTGTCAATATTTTCCTTCCATGTGTCAAGGTGAAATTTTTTTGATATAAGACTATACAACTTTGCTGAATACCAGTCGCCAATTAGTTTAATCGGATATTCCACTGCCTCTCTTTCAAGGATAGACTCAGTTCTGATCTGCATGATCTCAAGGAGGTTTGTCTTTATCTTTCGGGAGGAACGGATTGTCCTGGAGTTCCCCTTCTGGAGATTTAACGTTGCAGACAGCCTGTCATCAACCCTGTCATCGAGGCTCCGGTAACGCAGGAGCTCGAGATTAGCGATCTGGAAGAGCTCAATATTTTCTGCAAACATCCCTGAATGGTCGAAGAGAAAGGCTCCATCCCAGTCCACTATTGCCACGTCATCGCTCGCATATTTCAGATGAGAGGCAAGTGTAGCGCTGATTTCTTCCTCATCCAGATGGAAACGTTCATTCTTGAGGTGACTGACTATCCTGTCTCCAAAGGCTGCTATATAAGCCTCCGGGTCTCCCTGGTATTCAGATATACAGTAGACACTGTATTCTTCGCAGAAGTCCATATTGCACTTATACTGGTTCAGCGTCTTCTGTCCTTCCTGAATCAATACCCGCTTAAGGTCAAAGACAAAGTCAGACAGGATATCCCCAACATCCACAGATGCCTCGAATACGATAATATCCGGCTGATAGGCCTTGACATGAATCGCTGTCTCATGGTCATGGATTACAGATTTAAAAGATGTAATACTCCACTGCGAGGGAATGACGTCCGGATAGTTGGGAGAACTCTTGGTAGACTTAAATTTCAGTGATTCGAGGCTGGACACGCTTATTCCCGCCTGACCGAGGAGGAATACGACTATGCGTCCTGCCATCTTTTCCGTGGAATCTTCCATATTTAATAATACCCTTATTTTGCCTCTATCAGCCTTCCATTCAAAAAAAATATGAATTATGCCTGAAGCATATGTCTGATAAGGTAATCCTTAGACCGGAACCCACTCGCCTTTTTCATAACTCTCCAGTATTCCCTGTTCTTCTATTGTCAATTTTATATGCTTCATCTTTTGACATGGTAATACATTGTGTGCTTTGTGGCAACATAGGAGGGGCGCACAGACTGGCAGTGGGCTGAGCCGGGGGCAGGAGCAGCAATGCCTCCTCACATCTCGGGCATATTTATCCTGACGGACCTCAGCCGACCGGTCAGCGTTACTGCATTAATTCCGCCGCCCTACGCTTTATTCCCAAAGATGACATGGGCAAAGAGGGATATGGTGAGTACATGGGGCTGTTTTACAAGAAATAAATGACAAAGGTTATTGCTGATCTTCCAGGGAGTGTTTCTCGTTCTGGTAAGTTTTGACGAAGGCCAGGATTTCCCGGTTAAATTTATCGAAATTGGTTTTAACTATCTGATAAAGCTCCAGCGGGGTAATTTCTCTGTAAAAATGTACCATGCGATTCCTGTAGCCGGCCATTTTAATGAGGACTTCTGAAAGTCCTTCTGAAATGACTTTTCTTTTGCCAAGTTCTCCTGCAATGGCCTTGTATTCTATTTCCTTGAAACCATAGTTCTTTGCAAGGATGTGCCTTCCAATGTCAAACACAGACTCAAGTGCTCTCCTGAGATAGCTTTCAACAAACGGAGGATTTTTCCTGTCTGACAGAAATTCTTTTTCTATCATTCCTGAAAATGGTTTTAACTCTTCAACACAGCCCTCAATAAACCTGATCAACTCAAGAACGCGGGTTGTATTCAAATTCGAAATAACCATCTTCTATGGCCTCCATGACATCTTTATCAAATTCCTTTTTCTTGAACAGGTCTCCGGCCCTCTTCATTATGTCCTCTTCAAATTCATCTGCATGATTTATCTCCCGCTCGTATATTCTAACGCCCTTTATTATCTCGTATTGGAATAAGGTGCTGACCTCATGCATAAATAAAAGGTCTATGTTGAAGGGTTCGAATATGCCGGAAATTTCCTTATAAAGGTTTCCGTAAGTTTTGATGACCTCCTGAGGGGGAGCTTCAAAGGCAACGGCTACATCAAGATCGGAAAAAATATCAGGTGTAACATCTTCTCCCTCAATGTATCTTTTTCCTTTATCTGCCTGTGAACCAAAGAGATAAATGATATGAATCCCGTATCTGACGGCAAGCTCTTCTATATATTTGTTTTGCATGAATTACAATATAGCATAGGGGGCTTATGGGGTAAAGGAAGAAACAATGATAAATCAACTTGAGGCAGGGGCGTTCGAATATTATATGGCGAATCAGACAAATTTTGAAAAGGTTGTTCCGGAGAAATACAGGCATCAGGCAAAGCTGACAGTCAAGGACGAATACTCGTTTGATTTTCTGGAGCCTGGGGAAGAACATTTACCACATCTTTCATAAAGTTGTAGATGCGAGTGCGTATGTACCGCAGCATCGCAAACGCATTATTATCGTTTGCTTTGACCTCAAGATTTCCGGTGAAGATGTTCCCTTTTGAATTGACAAGGCTCCGCAAGCCTGATAGCATTTAAATCATCCAGAGGAACCATCTGGATGCCAACCTTATGCTCTACCCATATATGACTGTAAAAATAAACCGATAGGGAGGGTACACTCATGAAATGGCTTTCAAAGTACGCGGACCATGCTTACGCCTTGATGCGGATAATTGTGGGATTCATGTTCTCATTCCACGGTGTCCAGAAAATCCTTGGGATACTTTCCGGGTTCCAGCCGCCGGTTGGCTCCCAGCTCTGGTTCGGCGGGATCATCGAACTCCTGGGAGGAATAGCGGTAATGCTGGGGTTTCAAACGCGCATTGTGGCGTTTATTTGCAGCGGCATGATGGCCGTGGCCTATTTCCAATACCACTGGAGGTTCCAGATGGGATCTGGTTTCTTTCCGACGATCAACAAGGGCGAATTGGCAGCGCTCTATAGCTTTGTTTTCCTCTACATCGCCAGCCGGGGCGGTGTAAAATGGAAGTTGGACAAAGACTAAGGCGGGAACATGGCTGGAAGGAATTCGTCATCCTGATGGTAATTATTTACTGAGTCCTCTATACTGAGGGTACCTGTGAACAGCATTTCACTGACATGATTGAAGACGTATTAACATGGGGCGCCGATACGCAGAGGAGACACGCATGGCAATTGAAACAAGAATCGAAGGGAACAAGCTGATTATCACCTGCGACCTGGAAACACCTACGCCGAGCGCATCCGGGAAAACGCTTGTAGTAGCCAGCACCAGAGGCAATATGAAAACATCCTGCATCGTGGAAGGAAAACCTTTAACAATCGGGCTTAACGCCTATATCCCCAGATAGTGATACTCAAGGCCAACTCAGTGCAGACTTTTAATGCCCGCAACATGCATTATATTACTCTCAGGGTCAGTAAATAGTCGAGGGTCTTTGGTCCGACACCCTTGTCAATTATGATTTCATGATGATCTCAGATATATCTTCTTATGTAACCGCTGTTTGATTACTTTAGACGATGCTGTCTCAGAACCGTCAGGTGTTTCAAGCCACCGCCTGTAAGGTTCACAGTGCATCATTTGCGGGGGAGGCAGTGAAACTGATAAGACAGACACGATGTGCTATAGAGAGGACTATTTCACAGTTTCTTCAAAGCTGCCGGATGATCCTTGCGTAAAGGTCGGGGAGTCTTCTGGCCAGCTTGTCCGCCCGCGATGATACCGCGTAATTACCTTTGCCGAAGAGGCGCGGCAGATACTCCTGCGCCTTGTTGTCCACTGTGAGGCAGAAGGGGATGATCCCTTCCCGCCCGGCTTCTTTAATGGCCATGCGCGTGTCTTCCAGCCCGTAGCGTCCCTCATAGGCGTCAATGTCATTCGGCTTTCCATCCGAGAGCATAAAGAGGAGGCGCACCTTTGAAGACTCTTTCTTCAGGATGCCTGCCGCATGCCGGATGGCAGGACCCATCCTGGTGTAGTGGTAGGGAATCAGCGAGCCGATGCGCTCTTTGACTATGCTGCCGTAGTTTTCGTTGAAGCCCTTGATGTGGTAGAAGCGGCAATCCCTCGCCGTCTTTCCTGAAAAACCGTATATCGCGTGTCTGTCCCTCAGTTTGACCATCGCCTCACACAGGATCACAAGGGCCTCTCTTTCATGATCAATGATCCTCCGGCCGTCCACCCAACCGTCTGTTGACATACTGAGGTCCACGAGAAAGAGCACGGCAATGTCCCGTTCATTTCGCGTGTATGATGCGTAGAGTCTGTCGTCTGGCGTCTTGCCAGCCTCAAAGTCTGAAAAGGCCTCTACCGCGGCATTAAAGTCTATGAAGTCGCCGTCCAGCTGCCGGCTTTTGAGTGTAGCGGCCGGGGTGATCGCCTCGAACTTGCGCGTTACCTCTTTGATTACCCGCTTCTTCTCTCTAAGGATGTTGTCTACGGCATCTGCCCTGGCCCCGGCCGCAATAAATTCACTTAGTCTGGAGGCGTCCGCTGTGTAGGCCCCTTTGCGGTAGTCCCATTCCTTATATGAAAATACCCTCTTTGTGTCTACTTCCTTAGCCGGCGCCGGAGGATGATCATCGACCCTTTCAATGTCGGCGTCAAAGAAAGAGGTGGTCGTCTTTCTGATCTCCGCGGTCGTCAGCTCTTCCATGCAGTCAGCCGCCTCACCCGCGTCTTCATCAGGGTCATCATCAAACGGCCGGGAGACATTTACAAACTCTGCCCATGAGAGGAGCTTGTCGTAGATGTTTAGTGTGAGTCCCTGCCCGTTCTCCTCCTCATCAACAACGGTTTTCTTCGCAGCGTATCGGTTACGGGTCTCGGATCCGGGCCCTGGTCTCTTCGTATCCGCGGGTTTGGCTGCCTCAGAAGATGGGGCCTTGTCAGCGGCCCTCTCATCCTGATATAGAAGCCCTTCCCTTATCCTGCCGGGTATGAGCTTGCCCCACGGCGTAAAAGGTACCATACCCCGGTATCTTTTCAGCGGCACGCCGGCCTCCTGCCACTGGCCTTTGATGGCCTGCGCCATCCTGAGGCTCTCCTCTGGCCCGTTTGAAGCCGAAACCCCGGCAGATACACCAGTGAAAGCGTCTCTTAAAAACTGCTCGATCCTTTGCTCCGGCGCGTTGATGTGCCTGTGGCCAGGCCGCCTGCTGAGCAGATAGTGAACGATATCCTCCCAGTCGCGAAAGACGCCCGGAAATGTTCCCTTGATGATAGGGGCAATTCTGACATTTTCAGTGATCCAGTAGAGGTCTGCGACGAGCCTGTCCTGTTCCAGTAACACCCGGTTCTCGAACGCTGTCTTCAGGGTATTAAGGCGTATATGGCTTGAAAGGAAAAAGATGATGAGCCTGACCAGCTTCTCCTGTCCTTCGCTGTCGGGCATATCCACCAGCGAGTGTGGCAGGAATATGGTCTCTCCGTCGCTCCAGCCGAATCCATGGTCCGCCAGGATGGCTGGATGCCCCATCCTGTTCAGTGTCTTAAGATAGGGTCTGGGAGGCGTGTCTCCCCTGATGCAGGCCGCACGCACAGTTTTGCCGGCAGCCATTGAAGCCAGGATGCCGAACCTCCTCAGGTGTCCTGCGAGGAGATAGGGGGCCTTGTCAGCCCCCCATTTTCGCATTCGCCTGCCTGAGAAAAACTGTATGGCCTTATCGAAGCCCTTTCCTGCGAGATGTTCCATCTTAAAACACGGCCCCTATGATATCCATCATCGTGCGATGAATCTCGGCATCGGTTGTCAGCGGCCTGACAATGGCTGCCTCGCACGCAGTACTGACCGGAAGACCGCTTTGGATGAGCCTTGCGGCATGCACCAGCATGCGGGTACCAGGGTGCGAGTCGAGCCCGGAGTCTGCGAGCGAGCGCATCTTCCGGCCAGCACTGACGAGTCCCGCGGCCGTCATTCTGTCGAGTCCGCTTTCGCTTGCGACAATGTCTGCCTCCATCTCTTCGGGCGGATAGTCGAACTCAAGGGCGACAAACCGTTGGAGGGTGCTCGGTTTGAGGTCTTTCAGGATATGCTGATAACCTGGGTTGTAAGATATCACCAGCATAAAGTTGTCAGGAGCGCGCAATTCCTCTCCCGTCTTCTCGATGACCAGGATTCGCCTGTCGTCTGACAGGGGGTGGATGATGACGGTGGTATCTTTTCTCGCCTCGACCACCTCATCGAGATAGCATATACCGCCCACCCTGACTGCCCTCGTCAGCGGCCCGTCCACCCAGACAGTCTCCCGCCCCTTGATCAGATACCTGCCGACCAGGTCTGACGACGTCAGATCGTCGTGGCATGAGACCGTGTGAACGGGGAGACCAAGCCGCCACGCCATGTGCATCACAAAGCGGGTCTTGCCGCAGCCGGTCGGCCCTTTCAGCAGTACCGCCATGCCGCCCCTGTAGGCTGCCTCGAATATATCTACCTCATTGCTGACAGGCAGGTAATACGGCTCAGCCCCTTTTTCCGTCCTGTCTGGATGAGGTGCGGCGTCATACGCCGTGCTGCTAATGTGTCCCGCCATGTGAGTATTCTCCATAGGCCTCAACCCCAGCGTGCACAGTCTTGCCGGGGAAGAAGAAGTCGTAGAGATAGATGACAAGCCCGGCAGCAAACGTGCAGCCGAAGAACAGCCTGAGACCGTAGAAGATTTCCATATGTCCCTGCGTTTCCATAAAGGGCATTCCGAGGATGCGCTGCAGGTAGACCTGGACGATGCCAGCGCCTGTGAGCGAAAGCGCGATGAACATCATGGATACCACCATGATCCAGAAGGCAAGTATCTCGGCCTTTTGATGCGTTGGTCTGCGCTTCCGGATGTTAGGCATGGCATAAGATGCCATCGCCAGAACGATCATCGCGTACGCGCCGAAAAAGGCCAGGTGTCCGTGACTTGCCGTGATCTGTGTGCCATGTGTATAGTAGTTGATTTGAGGCAGCGTGTGCATGAAACCCCATAGACCTGCGCCGAGGAACGATACGATCGCTGTGCCGGCCGTCCACAGGATGGCCGCGCGATTCGGATGATTGCGCGTCCTCTTGCTGACCATCCGGAAGGTGAAGGCTACCATCGCTGCAAACGGAAGCACCTCAAACGCTGAGAACCAGAGCCCCCATGTCTGCCAGAATGTCGGTGTACCGATCCAGTAGTAGTGATGCCCGGTGCCGATGACGCCTGAGATGAAGGTCAGGCCTATGATGACATAGAGCCACTTTTCGGCGACCTCACGATCGATGCCTGTAAGCTTGATCAGAAGGAAGGATAGCAGCGCAGCCATGATCAGCTCCCATACCCCTTCGACCCAGAGATGCACAACCCACCACCAGTAATACTTGTCCACCACCATGTTTTCCGGCTTGAAGAAGGCAAAGAGATAGAAGACGGCAAGTCCAAGAAATCCGAAAAGGAGGACGAGGGACACGCTCGTCCTCTTTCTACCCCTTATCATCGTCATGATCATGTTGAAGATGAACATCAGTACGACAATAACGATCGCCACCTTGATCACGAACGGCTGTTCGAGGAACTCCCTGCCGTCATGCCACCTGAAGAGATAGCCGACTACAGCGGTCGCACCGCCTATCAGAAAAAGCCAGAACTGCGTCAGCGCAAGCCTGACACTGTATATCTCACCTTCGACCTCTTCAGGGAGCAGATAATAGGCCGAGCCCATAAAACCAAAAATAAGCCAGACTACCAGCAGGTTGATGTGCACCATGCGGGCTATGTTGAACGGTATGGCCGGAAACAGCATGTCAGGCCACAGGTACTGCGCGCCTATGATCAGGCCGAAGAGGATCTGGCCTGCGAAAAGCAACATGGCGGCGAAAAAAAACGGATAGGCTACACGCTGTGATTCATACTTGTATTCCATGAATTTCCTCTCTTTCAGATGGTTGTTATTTTATTCAAGATGCACGATAAGAATGGGCCGTCAGCCCTCTTTATTGGGCGGCCAGTTGTCGGTGTTTACCTGCCCCATCCATTTAAAGAACGCGATCAGCGAGTCAATGTCTTTCTCCGACAGGTCGAACTGCGGCATTTTTCTGATGCTTCCCCAGCCCTGGACCGCCGTTACCTGAAGCACTGTGCGCACATACGGCTCACCGCGTCTGGCAATGACGTTGCCAAGTTCAGGTGCATAGTAGGCCCCTTCTCCGAGGAGTGTGTGACAGTCAATACATGCGTGTTTCTCCCACACCTTCTTTCCCCACGCGACAGAGGGGGAAATGTTTTCAGGGTGGGTCCTTTCCGGATACGACTGGTGTGACATGACTGTGAGTACCAGCAGTATCGCGGACACCACTACAGTTGACCCAATGAACATGTTTCGTGCCGAAGCCTTTGTCATCTAACCCTCCTTTGTTGCCAGCATTGACAATAACGCTGGATCTGACGGACATTGTGTTCAAAACCATACATGAACCCTGGGCGTGCACGAACCCATGGCTTTTTTACAATGCTGACACGGTATACAGGATTCTGGTATGACGGAGATCATACTGATCAGCATCGGGCGCATACAGGACAGCGCCCGTTTTACGATACTGACACGTACATGCGGATTATGGGTATGATATATATCAGCTCTGGTTTTACAACTTTAAATTCCCTAAACCTGTATAAACTTCTCACCCTTTGCATTGCAGATGGGACACGACTGTGGCGGGTTGCCTATCTCAATATGTCCGCAGACAGGACAAAGATAAAAATTGGTTTCGCTCAGGTCTTCACCCCGCTGAACAGCCTCCAGCGCCATTTTGTAAAGTCTTGCGTGTACCTCCTCTGCCCTGACTGCATAACCAAACATGCGCTTTGCCCTGTGACCTTCAGATTCAGCCTCCCGTAGCATGGGCGGATACATCTCCTTGTACTCATATGTCTCACCGTCTATGGCTGCCTGAAGGTTCCTGGATGTTGAACCTACTGCATCAAGTGAATTCAGGTGTCCCTCGGCATGAATCCTCTCTGCCTCTGCTGTTGTACGGAATAAACGTCCAATGTTTGGGAACCCTTCCTGCTCTGCTTTTTTTGCAAATGCCCGGTACTTCTGGTTTGCCTGGCTCTCACCGGCGAATGCCTCCTTAAGACTTCTCAGTGTATTCGACATTGTCACCTCCATCAATTTTTATGGAATTTACACTATCCATAAGATTATTTCAATAAACTTCTTGACCCCGATGGTTCCGGAGTTTATTATTCATTCGAAATGGAAAAAGTCCTTTGCCAGATCAGTAAGAAAGATGTGGAAATTACCCATGCGTATAGATGCGACTCCCTCAGCGAAGGATTATATCAGTTCATCAGGAAAGATTTTCCCGATCTGAACAGGGATAACTATATATCGCTGGTGGAGTTAAACCGGTACCGCAGAAGATACCTGACTTCAATCATGGTGGATGAAACAGGCGAGTTGACGAGCCTCGAAAGGGATGTGCTCGATGCTATTCATAAAAACAAGATACTCTCGGAAAACATTGAGCCGGATATCGAGGAACAGCTGACAGCCGGTCAGAAAGTGGCAGACATTATCGCAAGGTTTGGCGGAAGCTGGACCTTCATAGGATTATTCTTCCTTCTGATCTTCCTGTGGGTGGCCATTAACGTATTCGTATTTGTCACGCGTGCCTTTGATCCCTACCCGTTCATCCTGCTGAACCTTATACTTTCCTGTCTTGCCGCTGTTCAGGCGCCTGTCATAATGATGAGTCAGAACCGGGTTGAACAGAAAGACCGGTTGCGCGGTGAACATGACTATAAGGTAAACCTGAAGGCTGAACTGGAGATCAGGCTGCTTCATGATAAACTGGACCACCTGATTATTCATCAGAATAAACGTCTGCTCGAGATCCAGGAGATCCAGTCGGACTACCTGAACGATATTCTAAGTGAACTCAAATCCATGTTAGAAAACGAGGATGAGGGATAGCAGGACAAGTCAGATTATATAACTCTTGTTTTTGCCTATTCCTTCGACCTTTTTTTTCTTGTCTTCGTATCCCTTTCTTCCCATCATGCCGAATGTGAGTTTCTTGCCTTCTTCAACGCCTGGCTGGTCAAATGCGTTTATCCTGTAAAGTCCGCCTGCAAAGGCGGTTTGCACCTCAAACAGGTAAAACAACTGCCCTATTACCGAAGGCGTTATTGCCGGGATGTCTATGCGGCAGCTGGGCCTTCCGTTCATGGCAAGCGCTACCTCCGTTGCCCTTTGCTCAGCGAGTATCAGCTCATTTAATGTGTGGCCGCCGAGATAACTTATGCCCTCTGCGTCACTGAAGTCTGCCGGGATAGGGACAGTGGAATTAAATCTGTTGACCCGCAGAAATGTTATTGTCTTGTCATGCGGCCCTTCCACATACAACTGTAATTGGGAGTGCTGATCCGTTGCGCCAACTGCCTTCACCGGTGTCTGGCCGGTAAATACTGTCCGGCCGTCAATACCATGTTTCTTTCCGAGACTTTCCGCCCATAACTGTACGAACCACTCAATAATAGTGCCGAGCGCCTCTGAGTAGGCCATCATTACGGAGATATGCCGGCCCTGCCTTGTCTGAAAAATATATTCGAGCATCCCCTTCATGTACGCAGGATTTTTCCATATGTCAGGATTGCTGCACCGTTTATCCATAAGGGCAGCCCCTTGCAGCATCTCGTCTATATCAATCCCTGAGACAGCAGCAGACAGCAGGCCCACAGGGGTCAGAACAGAGAATCTGCCGCCTACCCCTGGAGGTATCTCAAGTGTCCTGTATCCATTCTGTCTCGCAATCTGCAACAGGTCTCCCTTAGCAGGGTCAGTAATAGCAATAACCTGCGATGGATCAACCTTCCCGGCTGCCTTTTTAATAGCGTCTTTTAGCACAAGGAAGCTTGCCATAGTCTCAGCAGTGCCGCCTGACTTGGTAATCACGACTACGACCGTTTTCTTAAGGTCAAGGACTTCAAGTAGTGCAGTTGTTTCATCAGGGTCAACATTATCGAGGAAATAGAGGCGTGGTCTTCCCTTCCCTTTGCCTGCGTACAAACTGTTATAGAATGGCGAATGCAGGGCATTATGTATGGACAGGGGGCCGAGAGCTGAGCCGCCTATGCCGATAAGAAGTAAGTTTTCAAAATTGTGAGATATGTCCCTGGCGATCGCCTTGAGTCCGCCTGTGTCCTGATAGGGGAGGTCAAAGAAGGGCAGCGCGCCGTTCTTCCTCTTGTTCAAAAGCTCTTCATGGGTCGTCTTTATTGCGCCAGAGTAAAAATCTATGTCCCCGGGGTCTATACCGGAATCATCACCAATCTGTTCTTTCATCATGAAGTTGAAGTCAAGACGCACCTCATTTTGTTCCATCAGATAAAACCTCCTTCCATTTACCCGATATGCCAAGGTGGCAGAGGGCGAAGTCATATTTTAGCGGATCGTCCGGCGATATCAGACGGAAATTATCTGTAATCTCCTGAGCCATTGCCCAGTTTGCAGATTTCCGGCTTGTCATGTTCAGTTCTTTGCTAATCCTCTCGATGTGGGTATCAAGGGGATAGATAAGGATAGAGGGTGGAATATGTTTCCACAGACCAAAGTCAATGCCGTCATCACCCCTGACCATCCATCTCAGATACATATTCAGGCGTTTACATGGACCACCGTTATCCGGTGATGGTATTAACTGAAGCAGTCCACGCGTAGTTATTGTCTTGCCGTATACCGGGCTGGTGTCTGTCTCTCTGAGGCGGCTTACAAATCTGCCGAGTGTGGTTCGCAGAGTATTGTGATTGTCATGGCATGATTGAAAGAGACTGCCGATAGTGCCGTATTTTCTGAGGACTTCTCTCAGTATGAATATGAGCGCTGCCATGTCTTCCCCCCTGCACATCCTGTAGTAGAGACCCTGGTAGCGTTTCTCATCCCTGTGAGGTTCAAAATTTATCACATATTCATAAAGACTGCCGTCTGCAAAAGAAAGAATCTTTCTGATTGCCGGCTTGAATAAAGTGATCCGTCCAAAGGCAAGTGAAGAGGCAATTAACCCTGCAAGTTCAATATCCCGGGGATCAGTATAAAGGTGGGGAAATTCAACAGGATCATCCTTTATGTAAGTCTTGAGACGAGGTATATCACAGAGAGAATCGAGGACATCTTTGAGAAGGGCCATCTGTATTAACACTCGTCTTCTAAGAGCGTTTCATCATCTCTCATTACGGGGTCAGCTACCGCGAATAGTTTTTTCACGTTTTGACTCCCGCAGAAATCGCAGTAAAATGTGGAGCTATTCCGGTCTGACATCGCTTCGAACAATACGCCACAGTCAACGCATTTGAACTGATACGATTGCATTCTGTTTCTCCTTTCCGTCAAGGAATATTCTATCACCTGACAATGCACTGAGTCAATTCATTAAGCCGGTCCGGATCTCCATGCACAGTTTTATTCTTGACATGAAACGAAAAACAATGTTACTGATTATTCATGAAGGCAGTTGTATTTCATGAATTTGGCGGGCCGGACAGACTTGTTTATGAAGATGTCCCTGTCCCCTCGATTGGCAGCGGTGAAGTCCTGGTTCGGGTAGAGGCCTGTGCACTTAATCATCTTGATATATGGGTCAGGCAGGGTATACCGGCATACAAGTTAACGCTGCCGCATATATCAGGTTGTGACATTGCAGGGGTAGTTGAGGCTGTTGGGGATGATGTTGACAAAGGAAGCATCAAGTCCGGGGACAGGGTCATTATTGCCCCTGGGCTCAGCTGTTTCAAGTGTTCATATTGCCTTTCAGGTATGGACAATCTGTGTGAGACCTTCAGGATCATCGGCGGTCAGGTGGATGGCGGGTATGCCGGTTATGCGAAGGCTCCGGCCATAAATATTATCCGGGTTCCGGACGGAATAACGTTTGAAGAGGCTGCTGCATTTCCCCTGACATTTGTTACCTCCTGGCATATGCTGATTGAAAGGGCGCATCTCGCCCCGGGGGAGGATGTGCTGATTATTGGTGCAGGCAGCGGCATAGGAACTGCCGCTGTGCAGATAGCAAAGCTTGCCGGCGCCCGTGTTATTGCCACTGCAGGGAGCGATGAAAAGCTCGAACAGGCCAAAAAACTTGGTGCGGATGAGACCATAAATCACACTCAGGTGGACTTCTCCCACAAAGTAAAGGAGATTACAAATGGGAGGGGAGTTGATGTTGTCTATGAGCACGTTGGTCCTGCCACCTGGGATAAAAGCATTTCATCACTTGCCAAAAATGGCAGGCTTGTAACATGCGGAGCAACTACAGGACCTGATGTAAGGCTTGATCTCAGATACATATTTATGCGGCAGCAGACTATTATGGGTTCTGTAATGGGTACGCGCCGGGACCTTCTAAGCATAACAAAACTTATTGGCCGGAAGAAGCTGAGGCCTGTGATTGACGCGACATTTCCATTATCAGAGGCACGAATGGCCCAGGAGCACATGCTCAACAGGGAAAACTTCGGCAAGATAATTCTTAAGCCGTAGCGTTGCCCTTTGTTACAACCTCTGTTAACATATTGTTTAAATTTGGAACATTGCTATGGAAGAACGTATAATTCTAAATTGTATCAGTGATGGTGTCCTTACAATTGACCTTTCCGGCCGGATAAACTATGTCAACAAGGCTATGCAGGAACTTCTGGGTTATCCGGAGAGTGCCCTGATAGGCAAGAGGTGCGAGAATTTTATCAGGAGTAATATTTGCGCTTCTGAAGACTGTGTCCTTCGCCGTACCCTTGCAAAAAAGGAACGGCTGTCAAATTATGAGAGTTTTGTAGAGAACAGGGAAGGCCGCCGGGTGCCAGTTAACATTAATACCGACCTTCTGTTTGATGAAACAGGGAGCCTGATAGGAATTGTTGAAGTATTCAGGGACATTTCCCAGATAAAGGAATTGAAAGAACGTCTTGCAGATGTGTACGATTTTGGCAATATTATTACCAAAGACAGGAGAATGAAAGAGATTTTATCTATCCTCCCCTCTGTTGCTCAGACCAAGAGTACAGTATTGATTGAGGGAGAGAGCGGAACAGGGAAAGAACTTATTGCAAAGGCGATACACAACAACGGCAACAGGAAGGATAAACCTTTTATTGCTGTTAATTGCGCAGCAATCCCGGATACCCTCATTGAAAGTGAGTTGTTTGGACATGTAAAGGGGGCTTTTACCGGCGCGCATCAGGACAGGGTCGGCCGTTTTGAACTGGCCAACCATGGCACTATATTCCTGGATGAGATTGCTGACATGAGTCTGTCAACGCAGGCAAAACTCCTCAGAGTAATCCAGGAAGAGAAGTTTGAACGGGTCGGCGGCACCAGGACCATATCTGTGGATGTACATATAATTGCCGCCACTAATAAGGGGCTCCTTAAAGAGGTAAAAGAGGGCAGATTCAGAGAGGACCTTTACTACAGGATCAGCGTTTTTCCCATTTTCCTGCCGCCTTTAAGGGAACGCAAGGAAGATATCCCCCTTCTTATTACGCACTTTGTAGAAAAATTCAACAGAGAGATAGGAAAGGAGATTGACAATATTTCTCCTCAGGCCATGAAAGTACTGCTCAATTACTTCTATCCAGGCAATATTCGTGAACTGAGGAATATAGTTGAGCATGCATTTATCTGCAGTAAAGACAACACTATCCTTCCCGAGCACCTCCCTGGCGAGTTGCTTCGGGAAGGAGAGCGTCTCAATATTACCGCTGCACAGACCTCATCACTTGACAAGGTGGAAAAAGAATGGATCCTCAGAACGCTTGAAGAGAACGGTTGGAGATATGCTGAGACTGCCAGAAGATTAGGCATAAGCAGGACCACTCTATGGAGAAAGATCAAGTTGTTTGGTATTGAAGATCATACATCAGTAGTTCATAAATGAAACATATAGTTGCTTATTGAAACATTGCCTGTTTATTAGGTATTTGTTTCACCTTATGTCTTTTGATAGGTCATAAACTCAGTCACTGTTTCATTATGGAACGCAAGCTGCATCCATAAGTAATTCATAACTCATTGAATTATAATACTAAAGTGTTTTGGCAAGCGGATTGCAAAGTTATTACCATTAGGTGGAAGAAAGGAATGGTGATAAAAATGAAATGTCCAAAATGTAATGGCCTGATGATTTACGAGAAGTTCCTGGATATGGGAGAATCCAGCAACTACTTTTTCTATGGCTGGCGTTGTATTGCTTGCGGAACCATTGTTGATTCTACTATAATAGAGAACAAGATCAGCCCGGCTGCGTTATTAAAGAGTCATCGCAGGCGTCGGTTAAAGAAGGTTTCGTAATAGGAAAGTAATAACACGAAGGAGGTAAGCCGTGGCAATAGATATAATCATGCGTATAGCCGGAGAGGGAGGAGAAGGCGTTATAAGCTCCGGAGATTTTTTAATGCAGGCCGCTACAAGGGCAGGCATGGAGGTGGTAACTTTCAAGACATTCCCTTCAGAGATTAAGGGTGGATATGCCCTGAGCCAGGTGAGGATCTCGGATAACAAAATACATTCGCAGGGAGATACTTTTGATATCCTGGTTGCCTTTAACGGCGAGGCGTACGCAATAAATAGGAAAGAGCTTACCCCTGGTAAAATTATGGTGTATGACTTTCCGGGCGGAGATTTTGAGCCTGAAGAGCACAAGGATGTTCATATGTACCCGGTGCCAATGTCAAAAATTGCAAAATTTGAGCTGCAAGCCCCTATTGTAAAGAATATGGTTGCCCTGGGCGCTGTGTCGGAGCTGTTTAAAGTTCCTATGGAAAGCCTGAGGCAGAGTATTATAGATAAATTTATTAAAAAAGGTCAGGCAGTTGTAGATAAAAATCTTGAGGCGATAGAGGCAGGCGCAAGGTATGTCAGAGAAAATATTAAAAAGACAGATACGATTGTTTTCCCCTCTCCGACACCTCAGAAAAATGTAATTATCGTAGAAGGCAGTGAGGCCGTTGCACTTGGGGGTATGGCAGCTGGTTGCAGGTTTTTCTCCTGTTATCCGATTACACCGGCTACGTCAATCGCAAACTATATGTCTTCCATGATACTTAAGGCTAATGGCTTTGTTTATCAGGCTGAAGATGAGATTGCATCCATTGCCAATTGCCTTGGCGCCTCCTTTGCGGGCGTTAAAACAATGACATCCACATCAGGTCCGGGTATGGACCTGATGTGCGAGCTCCTGGGGCTTGGTTCAATGGCAGAGCTGCCTGTTGTTGTTGTAAATGTTCAAAGGGGTGGGCCATCAACCGGTATGCCTACAAAACATGATCAGGCAGATCTTCTTTCAACAGCTTACAACTCTCACGGTGACACTCCAAAGATAATTCTTGCAGCATCCAATGTTGAAGAAAACTTCTACCTTACGGTAGATGCCTTTAACCTGGCGGAAAGATACCAGATGCCTGTATTTTTGTTATCAGATGCATCCCTGGCTATCAGAACAGAGGCCATACCTGTTCCTGATATATCTAAAATAAAAATAGAAAACAGGGTTACGTATGCAGGTCAGAAGGAAGAGCAGGAGAAATTCTTAAGATATGCAAATACCCAGTCAGGTATTTCTCCTATGGGTATACCGGGCACGTGTGGTGCAAGCTATGCTGCAACAGGTCTTGAGCACTCAGAAGACTCCGGTCCGAGAACAAATCCAGAGACGAGAAACATGATGACAGAAAAAAGATGGAGAAAGCTTGAAAACATAGAAGAAGAATATACAAATATAGAGGTAGACGAACAAAAGGGCGCAGAAGTGGGTATTATTGCATGGGGTTTAACAGCTTCTATTACAAAAGAGGCGGTACAAAGATTAAGGAACAAAGGATATAAAGTCTCTGCCCTGTATCCTAAAATGGTATACCCGGTGCCTGTGAAGGGCATAGAGAAATTTGCATCTAAGATTAAAACAGTTATTATACCTGAGGCCAATTATCAGGGGCAATTTGCTCAGCTTGTAAAGGCCAAAACAGATCATGTCAATCCTGTAAAATTGAATATCTACAGAGGTGAGCCGTTTATCCCCAGAGAGATTGAGGAATTTGCGGAAAAATATCTTAAAAAATGAAGCCGTTAAACAGCAGGAATGAAAATACAAGAACTATCAGAAGTTATATTATAAAAGGAGTAGATAAATGGCAATAGCGATGGAATTAAAACCTAAAGATTACAGAAGTGATATAGAACCAACCTGGTGCCCAGGATGCGGAGACTTTTCCGTAACCTCTGCTATATGTTCAGCTTACAGTAAACTCAAACTTGATCCATATCAAATCACGACGGTTTCTGGTATCGGATGCTCAAGCAGGCTTCCGCTGTGGCTCAAAACCTTTGGCTTTCACTCCTGCCACGGAAGGGCAGTGCCTGTTGCAGCAGGCATAAAAATGGCAAAACCAGAGATGACTGTTGTTATAACTATCGGAGACGGCGATGCCTTCTCTATCGGCGGCGGTCATAATGCGCATGTAGCAAGAAGAAATATGGATTTAACGCTTATTGTCATGGATAACAACATATACGCCCTTACAAAAAAACAGGTTTCTCCTACAAGCCGTCTCGGGATGAAAGGCTCAACAACGCCCTATGGAACACTTGATGAGCCTATGAATACAATACGCCTGATGCTTGCTTACGGAGCTACATTCGTAGCCCAGACCTATGCAGGCAACCCCAGACACTCAGGTGAAGTAATAGAGCAGGCAATTCTTCACAAGGGCTTTTCCTTCGTTAACATCCTTTCCCCGTGCCCCACTTACAACCAGGATGAAACATTTGAGTACTATAAAGGCAGAACAGAAAATATCCAGGAAGTTTACGGTCACACTAATCTCGAAGACAAGGCAAAGGCATTTGAATTTTCTGAGAAAGTAATGGGACACAGAACAGATCCGAATGCAAAAGTCCCTGTGGGTATATTTTACAAAAAAGCGCAGGAAACATTTGAAGAGAAGGTTGCCAAACTTAAAAAAAGAAACAACGGCAATGACAACTTTGACGTTGCCAGCCTTTTTGAAGATTACAAGCCATAAATGACGACAAGATGACAGATTTTCCTATGACGGAAACTGAAGCGCTCGCAAAATATAAAAGGGGTGAGAGCCTGGAGGGTTGTGATTTAAGCTACCTTAATTTTGACAACCAGGATTTGACAGGTATTGATTTTACGGCTGCTACGCTTACTTGTACCTCCTTTGTGAACGCAAGGCTCGATAACGCCATGTTAAACGACGCTTTTATGCCTGAATGCAGGCTCGTCAATGCAAGCCTAAAAAATGTAAAAGCGAGGAGGGTGTTTTTTCAGAGGACGCGGTTAAATAACGCTGTTATAGAGAACTCAGACTTTACAGGGGCAAGGTTTCAGGTAAGCGATCTGACAGGCATTAAAATCATAAACTCTGACCTGACAGGAGCAAATCTTGAGGATTCTATAATACACAAGGCCGTAATAAGAAAAGTTAATCTTTTTAACTCTAACTTTCGGGGCGCAGATATAAAAGAAGCCACGTTGGAGGAGACAGATTTTAGCCATTCTGATTTTAGAAAGGTGCAGACTCAGGGGGCTGTTTTTAAGAATATAAAGGCTGATGATGTTTTATTCTATGGTAAAACTCCATGGGATAAGTCTGTTATTGATATGGATTGGAAGAAGATGCTTCCTGCTTGTCAGGATGATTAGCAGATGAAGTTCCTATAGAGTAGTAAAATATGCAGTATTTAATTGAGTCAGCCTGTGTCTTCCTTGTCCAATTCAACGTTCCAGTACAGGTAATCACGCCAACTATCAGGTTTGTTTTTTATCCCGAGCGTGACAGTAATGTGTGGGAGCCACTTAGGTTCAGAAGGTGTTTTTATGAGATGCATGCCGCTCTCTGACGGTGTCCTGCCGCTTTTCTTATTATTGCACATCCAACATGCTGTAACTATGTTTTCCCAGTTTTTCTTTCCACCCCGCGCAACGGGAATAATATGGTCAAACGTCAAGTCTCTGACATCAAATCTATGACCGCAGTACTGGCAAGTGTGGTTGTCCCTGGTGAAGATATTGGCCCGTGAAAATTTAACCGCATGAATGTTGCGGGTCTTTATAATCTTTAGCAGTCTCAGGACAGACGGAAGGTGAAAGCTGAATCTTATACCACGAACCTCGCGGTCATAGACTTCAAGCACCTCAACTTTTCCCTGAAAAAGGAGTGTTACCGCCCTCTTCCATGGTATGACCTTTAGTGGTTCATATGTAGCATTAAGAAGTAGAGTATGCTCCATATTTTTTAAATTATCACATAAAACTTATTAAAAAGCAATATGTTTGGAGAAAAGAATACTTGACACATGCAACTACTGTCTGCTATATTTAACAATCCAAGAAATCTGCTAAAAAAACTTATAAATATAATCTGTTAGGGTAAGGGGGTGGATAAAATATGCTGGGGGTAAAGGTTAAGGACAATGAGTCCTTTGAAAGCGTCCTCCGCCGGTTCAAAAAACAGTGTGAAAAATCGGGTATTCTCTCTGAAATGAGGAAAAGAGAGCACTATGAAAAACCAAGTGTACGGCGTAAACGCAAGGCATTAGCTGCAAAAAAGAAGGCAGCAAAACGCCAGAAGGTATAATTCTATGACGCTGCTCGACAGACTCTCAGGGGACCTAAAGGAATCATTAAAAGGCGGAGACAGTGTCAGGTCTTCTGTGATCCGGCTATTAAAGTCAACCATAAAGTACAGGGAGATTGAAAAGAAGGCTCAGCTGTCAGATGACGAAATAATTGACGTAATAATGTCCGGTATTAAGCAGAGAAGGGAGTCTATAGAGCAGTTTAATAAGGGTGGAAGAAGCGACCTCGTTAAAAAAGAGAGCGAGGAAATAGAGATACTGCAGGCGTATTTGCCCAAACCTCTCAGTGATGAAGAGCTTGCAGAAGAAATCAGGATGGTTATAAAAGAAGTAGGCGCTGCTTCTGTCAGGGATATGGGAAAGGTTATGAAGGCATTAATGCCACGTGTGAAGGGAAGGGCTGAAGGCACAAAGGTAAGTTCAATTGTCAAAGAACTTATGGATGCAGCGGCACATTAATAGGGGGAGTTTCCCCTTGGATGGATATATTCCTGAAGAATTATTAGACAGGATAAGAGGAAGTCAGGATATTGTAGAGGTGATTTCCAGACATCTCTCTCTGAAGAAAGCAGGGCAGAACTTTGTGGGTCTCTGCCCTTTCCATTCTGAGAAGACTCCATCTTTTATCGTAAGTCCGGCAAAACAGCTTTTCCATTGTTTCGGGTGTGGTACTGGTGGAAACATCATTACCTTTCTTATGAAGTATGAGAATTTGTCTTTTATAGATACTGTAAAAAAACTGGCAGGAGATGCTGGTATAAGAATACCTGATAGTGGAGTTGATTCTACAGAGAAGGACAAAAGGAAAAAGGGGCTTTTTGAGGCTAATAAACTGGCAGCAGAATATTATCATAATATTCTTGTTAAGTCTAAGGAAGGGGCAGCAGCCAGGGCTTATCTGTCAGAGCGGGGCATACTGCCGGAGACAATCGAGAGGTTTAATATCGGCTATTCCCTGAATTCGTGGGACAGGGCATTTGAGTACCTTGGGATGAAGGGGATTACTGACGGAATAATGGCAGAGGCAGGTATTGTGGTCCAGAAGGGTAAGGGGGAAGGATACTATGACAGGTTTCGTGGAAGGGTTATGCTGCCAATCCTCGATACTCATAAGATGATAGTGGGATTCGGTGGCAGGGTGATGGATAATAATACTCCAAAATACCTTAACTCACCGGAAACCCCCCTGTTTAGTAAAAGGCAACTGTTATATGGTCTTGATATTGCGCAAAACTATATTAGAGAGTCAGGTTATGCTATAATAGTGGAAGGCTATATGGACGTTATAGCAGCTCATCAGGCTGGTATACAAAATGTAGTGGGTACCCTTGGAACTTCATTGACAGGGAGTCACCTTAAAAGTCTAAGCAGGTATACGAGCGAGGTTACTTTAACCTTCGATTCAGACGCTGCCGGTATTAGCGCTGCAAGAAGGTCTGTTGAGCTTTTTCTTAACAGTGATATGACCGCAAAAGTATTGCTGCTTCCTGCAGGTGAAGACCCTGACAGTTATATAAGGAAGGCAGGAAAGGCCTCATTCCTGGAATTAGTAAATGGTGCTAAAGGTATTATTGAGTTTGAGATAGACAGAATTATTGAAAAACCGTCAAAATTGAATCAGAGTGATTCAATCGGCGGAAGGGTTCGTGTTGCAGACGAGTGCCTTGCACTTATAAGGAAGGTCAACAATAGGATTGAAAAGGACTATTATTTAAAAAAGGTTGCGCGGGACTTGAGGACATCAGAAGAAGTATTAAGATCTGAGCTGGCAAGAAAAGGGAAGTTGACAGTCAAATCATCTGCTACGGGAATAAGTGACAGGGTCTCGGGACCGGAAGGGTTAAAGAATAAGCCAGGAGTGGAAGAGGTGATACTTTGCTTAATCCTGAAAGATACAAATCTCAGGAGGATTGCGAGGGGCGTTATAGCTGATGAAGATTTTACTGATATAAAGCTGCGTAAGGCCGGCAGATACATTTTAAACAGTGAAAAAGGATTTCATGACATTATTAACGACTCTTCATGCGAGGATGCAGTCAAAAACATCATTTCAGGATTAGGTGTATGTGACTTGCATATTGAGTCCCCTGAGAAGACTTTAATTGATTGCACAAAGGTGCTGCAGCGTAACAGGCTTGAGAGTGAGTTAAAGCGCCTTGAAAGGGAAATATCATCCGCAGAGAGCAGCGGCATGCTTGACAGGATCAGGGGGCTGCAGGTTGAGATGCAGCAGATTCACCGGAAGAGACGGTTTTTATTTGAAAATAACTAAGGGAGGGGTGAGATAAAACATGGCAAAAGATGAGAAAATAGCTGAAGTTCAGCATCTTATTTCAGTAGGCAAGGAAAAGGGATATCTTACATATGACGAACTTAACAATGCCTTGCCTGAAGATTTTGTCTCCTCTGATGAGATGGATAGCATTATGATGATGTTTGGCGAGATGGAGATTGACATCGTTGATCAGATAGAGGAAGAAAATTATCAGAAGCTTGTCAATGAGGAAGAGACAGAGGAAGAAGAAAAGGAAGAGAGAGACCTTGGTGTCGGAGTAGCAAGGCTTGACGACCCGGTAAGGTTGTATTTAAAGGAAATGGGAGATGTATCCCTCCTGAGCCGGGAAGGCGAGATAGAAATAGCCAAGAGGATAGAGGAAGGCAAGAGACAGATTGAGTCCATAATTTTTGGCATGCCTTTTACCATTAGTCAGATAATTTCATTTGGTGACAAGCTGAAAACAGGCAAGGTGACACTTCATGAGTTTATATCTACTTATGAGGAGGAGGATGTAGAATTTGAGGAGATTGTAGAGCAGGATGTGGAGGAGTTGAAGGATAAGACATTAGCTGCCATTGAAAGACTTAAAAGGACTTATCGTGATTACAGAAATCAGCATAAAAAGGTCAGCTCCGGCACATTGAAGGTTAAAGAGCTACTAAAGGCCAGGGAGAGGGTTGTTGCAATAAAGGCCAGGATAGTTGATATGGTGGTGTCCCTTAATCTTAATGCAAAGTTTGTTGATATGATAGTTGAGTGCCTCAAAGAGTATAATAAGGAGATTCACCGCAGGGAGAATGAAATACAGGTATGCAGCAGGAAGATGAAGTGCAAGGCCGATGAACTTCCTGCAATTTTCGGCAGGATCCAGGGGAACAAATTAAAGTTAAAGAGACTTGCAGACAAGATCAATAAGCGGGAAGAAGATATATTGAGCCTTGAGAGGACATGGACTGCTGCTTCGGAAGCCCTTAGAAGGATTGAAGGTGATGTTGTAATACCTGCTCAGGAACTCAAGGAGTCTGTAAAGGCCCTGGAGATGGCAGAGTTGCGGAGCAGGATTGCCAAGAGTGAGCTAATTGAGGCTAACCTGCGTCTCGTAGTCAGCATTGCAAAGAAATATACTAATCGCGGTTTACAGTTCCTTGATCTTATACAGGAGGGGAACATTGGCCTTATGAAGGCTGTAGACAAGTTTGAATACAGGCGAGGATACAAGTTTAGCACTTATGCCACATGGTGGATTCGTCAGGCAATTACAAGGGCTATTGCTGATCAGGCCCGTACTATCAGGATCCCTGTGCACATGATTGAAACAATCAACAAACTGATCCGTACCTCGAGACAGCTTGTTCAGGAGATCGGCAGGGAACCTACACCGGAAGAGATAGCTGCAGAAATGAAACTCCCTGTTGACAAGGTCAGGAAGGTTTTAAAGATTGCAAAAGAGCCTATTTCTCTTGAGACACCGGTAGGAGAGGAAGAGGACAGTCATCTTGGTGATTTTATTGAGGACAAAAAGGTTGTGTCTCCTCTTGAGGCTGCTGTGAAGGCAAACCTGCATGGGCAGATTGACTCTGTATTGAAGACCCTTACACCAAGGGAGGAAAAGGTGTTGAGACTCAGGTTTGGCATCGGTGAGATTACAGATCACACACTTGAGGAGGTGGGGCAGAACTTTGATGTTACACGTGAAAGGATACGCCAGATTGAGGCAAAGGCATTGAGGAAGCTCAGACACCCAAGCCGGAGTAAACGCCTTAAGAGCTTTATAGAGTAGGATTGCAGGGCCCATAGCTCAGTTGGTAGAGCTACCGGCTCATAACCGGTTGGTCCCAGGTTCAAGTCCTGGTGGGCCCACCATGTTTAATAACATGGTGTTTTTTGTTGTAAGTTTTAATAAGTATGATATAATTTGAAGTTCAGTGATGGATTTTATTAAAAATGACCAGTTAAAAATCCTTGTTCAAATTCAGGAAAAAGACTTCCGCATTGCAGAAATAGTAGAAAAGCAAAATAACCTGCCATCAATCATAGCTTCCATAAGGGGTAAGCTCGACAAGGCCCAAAAGGAACTATCTGAATCATCCAATAATTTTGATTCTGCAACAAAGGAACGCAAGTCCCTTGAGAGCTTACTTAAGGATACGGAAACCAGGGTAACCAAACTTAAAGAGAAGATTCCGGAGATAAAAACGAATAAGGAATATCATGCGCTGCTTAAGGAGATTGAGACAGTGGGGCATGAGAAGTCTGATATCGAAGAGAAGATATTGATACTGCTTGAGAAACTCGATGAATTAAAGGCAATAAGAACAGAGAAGGAAAATATTGTAAGGGATGAAGAGAGGATCTTTAACAGTGAGAAGGAAGTAATTGAGAAGGACTTCAGCCAGCTTGCAGAGATGTTAAAGGAGTTGGAAGCACAAAAATCGGGTATCATATCTCAAATGGACTCCAGACTTCTTTCAGATTACACCCGGCTGCTTGCAGACAAAAAGGGATTAGCCGTTGTTAGTGTAAAAAATGAACACTGCCTTGGCTGCCACATGAGAATTCCCCCTCAGATCTTTGCTGAAATAAAAAAGAATGAAAAGGTAAGCTACTGCCTTAGCTGCAAGAGGATACTTTATTGGAAACCACAAGACACAGCGTCCTGACAATCTATACGGACGGAGTTGCAAGAGGGAATCCCGGTGAAGGTGGTTTTGGGGTAATCATAAAGGATGCAGACGGGACCATAGTTGAGGAACTCGGCGGGTATATTGGCGTTACTACGAACAATATCGCAGAGTATACGGCCCTGCTTACTGCACTGAAAGCCGCTTTAAAATACAGTGACGGAAAAATTATTGTATATTCTGATTCTGAGCTTATGGTAAGACAGTTAAACGGGCTTTATAAAGTGAAGAATGAAGGTTTGCTTCCATTGTATCAGGAGGCAAAAAGGTTGACATCTAATTTCAGGCATTTTATTATTGAACATATACCGCGTGAGAAGAACAAGGAAGCAGATCTGCTGGCCAACAGGGCAGTTAATACAAAGGCTGCGATTCCTTTTTTCCGGACTAAGTAAGACAGATGATCGCTCTGTCCCGTTTCGTGGATGGAGAGGAAAGTCCGAACTCCGCAGGGCATGGTGCTGGCTAACGGCCAGTGGGGGTGACCCTAAGGAAAGTGCCACAGAAAACAAACCGCCCGGGAAAGCTGAAAGGCTTTCACCTGTGGTAAGGGTGAAACGGCGAGGTAAGAGCTCACCGCTCCGTTGGTGACAATGGAGGCACGGTAAACCCCACCAGGAGCAAGACCAAATAGGGAGGCGTTAAGGGCTGCCCGTCCGAGTCTCCGGGTTAGGTCGCATAAGGCCATGAGCAATCAGGGTCTCAGAGGAATGATCATCACTCCCATCAGGGTAACCTGTTGGGAGAACAGAATTCGGCTTATGTCTTACTTGGTCCGATAAAAAAATCCGTTAAATTATGCCAGCTCCCTGGCAAGCCTTTCTACAAGGTCTGCATATTTTTGCCAGCCGCCTTCTCCAAGTTTTTCCTTTTCCACAATTTCAAATTTCTTTAAGAGTTCTTCCTGAAAGGAATCAGGCAGGATGTTATCTGCCATCATGTAGAGTATGCCATCCTCTTTAGGGATATGCTGTGACAACAGATTTGAATAATTCCGGGAATTCTCAGCAATGTCCTTCTTTGCAGCGCTGTCACCAGAGGCATATCTTTCTACAGCTGCAGCCAATGCCCTTGTATAAGCGCGTCCTTCATCATGTTCAATGAGCATCACGCCGATTGGTCCGCCTTCTCTTGGGAATCCTCTCTCTTCCATTGCCCTGAAAAGGAGCTCTTCTTCCTTTCCATGATGATAATTATCTGCGAATATCTTGATAAATCCCGACGCATTATTCAGGGATTCAGCGGGTACATCACCCCCCTGGTCAAGCTTTTTTGCGACCTTTTGTAAAATATCAAGCATCTTTTCAATCAGTCTGTGGTCCTTTTTCAGCGCTTCTGTTGCAACCATTTCAAATTACCTCCTGTTTTTCAGTTAAGTTGGTGCCTGTCTATTATAATACTATATTTTAAATAAACATTATATGATATTTGTCATACTGCTGATGCGCAGGTAGTGAGGGGAATTATAATGGACCCGATATGCCGAGTCTTCTGACCATCAGAAAATGCATTGCAAGGAGTCCGACCGTAATCCATGGAAGTATTACTACGTGAAAGGCAAAAAATCTTGTCAGGGCAAGCTGGCCTACCGAATCCCCGCCTTTCAGGAGATAGGTAAAATATTTCCCAAGAACGGGGAATGTTGACGGGATCTCTGCACCGATAGTGGTTGCCCAGAATGAAACCTGATTCCATGGCAACAGGTAGCCTGTGAATCCGAAGGCCATTATGAGTAATAACAGGGTAATCCCTATGACCCAGTTCATGTCCCTCGGGTGTTTATATGCCCCATGAAAGTATATCCGTATCATGTGTACCAGAACTGTTATTACCATTATATTGGCTGCCCAGTGATGAAAGCCCCGTACAAGCCATCCAAAAGGCACATTGTTTGTTATGTGGACTATGCTGTCATATGCCTGATCAATTGTCGGCCTGTAATACATCAGCAGAAGGATTCCGGTTATAATATTTGTCAGGAAAAGAAGAAACGTAAAGCCGCCGAAGCAAAACCAGAAATTTACATGTTTGGGTACAGGTTTCTTGAGTATCTTCTGAAGGGCTGACCTCAAATCAAGCCTGTCGTCAAGTTCCCCGTACAAAAAACCTGTGGAGAGACCAAACCAGTTTATAATCCACCGAAGGTTTACACTGCGTTCAATCTGGTCCAGCCAGAAACTTCTTTTCTTATTATTACTGCCGTCAGATTTCATCCGAAAATCACCATTCAAATCCCCTTTGATCCTGCTGGTCGGTCTTGTTTACCCCACTACCACCTTGTCTCCACTGAGCCTTACGTCATAACTTGGCAGCGGGCGGGGAGGGGGGCCTGCCACGACTGCGCCATTAAGGTCGTATGTGCCTGCGTGACACGGGCATATGAGGCGATTCTGTTCAGGGTGCCAGTTTACAATGCACCCCAGGTGTGTACAGATAAGAGACAGGGCGTAAATCTTATCATTGCTCCTGACAATGCCGACCGGCTTTCCACCTATTACGACCTTCTTCATGCCACCATCAGGGAGGTCACTGGCAGGGAACGATATCCTGTCTTCACCTGGAGATCCCGCTGTTTTTTCCGTGGGCCAGATATACCTTACTCCTGCAAATCCGGACAACACGGCCGCAGTTGCAGCCCACAGGCCTATCAGGATATTAATTGTTGCAGTTAAGAAATTCCGCCTTGTTACGTCTTCCATCGTTTCTTAATTTTGTTGCAAGTCCTTCTTATCCTCTCCCTTTGAAAATGTCCTTATGTAATGTATGACTGCCCATCTTTGCTCAGGTTTCATAATCTCTTCCCTGGCGAACATCCTTGTTCCATGAACACCCTTGGAAACAGAATAAAAAAGCATTCCATCCGACCTCTTTGTCATTATGGATGAATTGGTAAAATCACGGGGCATTGGTTTATACTTGCCGATTATGGCTGCATTTCCTTTACCATCACCGTTGACGCCGTGACATACCTCACAATGACCCTTATAAAGCTTTCTTCCTTCCCTTAAGGCGGCAAGATTAAATTGTACCGGGTTCTTCATGTCTTTGTATTCCTGGGGGTAATAACCAGGTTCTAAAGTCGGGTCTTCTTCAGCAGCAGGAGAAATTAAAGGAAATAACAGCATCATTACGGATACTATCAGTGCCATCTTCATTAGTTTCATAGTGCCTCCTTACGTTGTGTCAGACTATCCCTATATATTCATTTACTGCATCAGAAACAGTTTCAATTATTTCGGAAATTTCTTCGTGCGTCTCTCCCTCGACCATTATACGCAGAAGGGTCTCGGTACCTGAGTATCTTACAACAATTCGTCCCCTTCCTTCCAGTCTTTTTTCAGACTCTTTTACGACCCTGTTAAAATCATGCAGTGTATCCAGGGGTTTCTTTTCTTTTACCTTTAAATTAACCAATTTTTGAGGAAAAGTCTTCATGCCTGAAGCCAGTTCAGAAAGCCTTTTGCCGGACTTCTTTAACAGAGTCAATACCTGCAGTGCTGTTATCAGGCCGTCACCGGTTGTATTGTAATCAAGGAATATCAGATGTCCTGACTGCTCTCCACCCAGGTTGTAGCCGTTTTTGATCATCTCCTCCATGACGTATCTGTCGCCAACCTGTGTCCTGACAACACGTATACCGGCCTCTTTCATCGCTATATCAAGCCCGAAATTACTCATTACCGTTGCAACGAGAGTATCATGAGACAGCCTGCCGGATCTTTTAAATTCAATGGCACACATTGCCAGCACCTTGTCGCCGTCTACTATATCACCATTTTCATCCACCAGTATCAGCCTGTCTGCATCCCCGTCATGGGCGATGCCTATATGGGCATTATTAGCTCTTACAAGAGACTGAACTGTCTCAGGGTGCAGTGAACCACAATCAAGATTGATATTGACCCCATCAGGCTTGACACCTGTTGTTACAATATCTGCCCCAAGTTCCCTCAACACTGTCGGGGTAATCTTGTAAGACGCGCCATTTGCGCAATCCACAACTGCCTTAATACCCTCAAAGTCCAGACCTTTTGATATGCTGTTTTTTACGAATTCGATATACCTGCCTTCTGCATCATCTATCCTGAAGGCCTTTCCGAGCCCCTCGCCAACAGGCCTCAGATTGTCAATCTCCCCTGAGTAGATAAGCCTTTCTATTTCCAGTTCATAATCGTCCGGCAGTTTGAAACCGTCCTCAGAAAAGAATTTGATACCGTTATCCTCGAATAAATTATGGGATGCGGATATGACAACGCCTGCATCTGCCCTGAAGCTGCGGGTTAAAAAGGCAATTGCAGGAGTCGGCATTGGGCCAACCAGCAGCACATCAACACCCATCGAGCAAATACCGGCAGTCAGCGCGCCTTCAAACATATATCCTGACAGACGTGTGTCCTTTCCAATCACTATCCTGTGATGGCCGATCTTATTCTTTTTCTTTCTAAAGAAATATGCTGCAGCCCTTCCAAGTCTGACACTCATTTCAGCTGTCAGCGGTTCAACATTTGCCACCCCTCTTATGCCGTCCGTTCCGAATAGTTTTCTCATAGTCTGCTTATCTCCACATCAACTGTTACAACCCTTTCTCCTGTGATCCTTACATTGTGGAGAGGGGTGTCGATCTTGATTTCTTTTGAAAAACTTCTTCTTCTGCCCGATATATCTACGGCTGGCCCTTCGACAACCGACAATGACCTTACATCATTCTCCGGGCCTTCAACTATAATATGAGGCGGACTGATTGAGATTCCGTGGACTTTATATCCTGATGCAGGCCTGCCTTTAACATTTATCTGTACCCTGACATCTTTCTTTAATGATTTTACCACATCAATCTTGATTTTATTTGGTTCTATTCTGATGACATCCATATTTGTTCCGGGGGGGAAATTGATATTGCTGTTATCAATAGGATAGAATTTCTCACCTGTTTTAACGTTAGACAGATCAAGGCTTACACTCAACTGATCAGGGTCTGTAACTCTGAGTATACTCTGTCTCCCCCTTAATCTTACATTTATCCTGTCCTCGAACTTGCCAAGCACCATCATATTTTCAGGTATGTTTTTAAGCTCGAGTGGAAGCACATAACTGACCTCAAGGGTATCCCTCATGGATATGGGTGTAATATAGAACCATAAGATAATAGCAAAAAAAAGAGAGGCTATTTTCAAGAAAGCATTCTCGAATATCAGTGTTCTTATATATGCCATTAATCCCATCTTACTTGTTTGATTCCTCGCTTTCGATGATTTTCCTGACCCTCTTGCGTTCCCCTTTTACGTATAGTTTTTCCACTATTCTCCCATACCATGTTGTTTTATCTCCCCCCTTCTCCTGCTGGAATATGTTTGTCAGGACACGGCGTAAGGCAGGAGTATCAAGTTTCCTCATTATGCTGCCGTCAATGCTGACTGAAATGTCGCCAGTTTCTTCAGATACCACTATTACAACTGCATCTGTCTCTTCTGTAACACCTATGGCCGCCCTGTGCCTTGTCCCTAGTGTCTTGCTGACGTCTGCGCTGATGGTAAGGGGAAGAAAGCATCCTGCAGCTACGATACGATCTGCCTTTATAATAACTGCCCCGTCGTGCATGGGGGAGTATGGCAGGAAAATGCTTGTGAGCAGCTCCTTTGTAATTCTTGCATCGAGTTGAGTTCCCATTTCTATAAGGTCTTTAAGCTCCGTATTTCTTTCTATAACGATTATTGCCCCTATCTTTTTGCTTGCCAGCGACACAGATGCCCTGATAATTTCTTCTATGTACTTGGATTCCTCCATGGGAGTCAGTCTCTGGGTAAGGGGATTTTGTCCCATTTGAACGAGGGCCTTTCTTATTTCAGGCTGGAATAGAATAATCAGCGCGAGTACGATGTAGGAGCCAAAGCTCTGTATTAACCAGTCGAGCGTGTATAGCCCGACCCATCTTGAAATGACAAATGTGACAAAAAGGATGACAAGGCCCATAAGCATATAGAAAGCACGTGTCCCTTTTATCAGGAGTATTAGCCGGTAGAATACAAAGGATACGACAGCTATGTCCACTATGTCCTGCCAGCGCAGCTCGCTTATTATATCTTTAATGAAATTCATGAGTTATGCATCCTGTATCGCCTCGACCATAGCTGCTACCTGTCTCATTTCTTTTAAATCATGTACCCTTACAATGTCTGCCCCATTCATAATTGCGACTGCCACAGCCGCTGCTGTTCCTTCCAGCCGTCCCCAGGCAGGCTGATTCAGGATCGTGCCTATGAAAGACTTTCTGGAAGGACCTACGAGCAGAGGGCATCCTATATCCTTAAAAGTCCTGAGGTGTTTCATCAACAGCAGGTTGTGAGTCAGGCCCTTTCCAAATCCGATTCCCGGGTCAATTATAATGTTTGTTTTGCTGATACCGTTATCAACGGCATATTGTATTCGCTCCTTTAAAAAGATGTGCACCTCAGTAACAACATCGTCATATACAGGGTTTGACTGCATATCCATCGGATTTCCGAGCATATGCATTAAAATGACCGGAACATGCCTGTCCCTTGCAACATTGATCATCTCCGGATCAAATCGCAAGGCGCTTACATCATTAATAATAGACGCACCGGCTTCAATGGCCAGTCTTGCAACTCCGGATTTATAAGTATCCACTGATATTGGAATACTTACACGCCTTGCCAGGGTTTCTATTACAGGTATGACCCGCCTGGCTTCTTCATCAAACGGTACAGCGGGTGCTCCCGGACGTGTAGACTCACCCCCGATATCAATAATATCCGCACCGTCATCTTCGAGCTCAATCCCGCGGCTTACTGCCTTTTCGTAATCATAGAAAAGTCCTCCGTCTGAAAAAGAATCAGGGGTAACATTTAAAATTCCCATCAGCCGGACGTTATTACTCATGTCAGTTAACTACGGTGAGGCACATGAACTGAGTGCAGATAAGATATGTATAATTACACAGTTGTAGTTGTCAACCGTATGATTTCTTCAATTTCCGGACCGTCGAGGACTTCCTTTTCCAGGAGCGCCTCTGCCAGGGCCTTTAGAGTATTAATGTTGTCTTTAAGGAGCTTCTTTGCCCTGTCATAGTTTTCCATGACGAGCCGTTTGACTTCATCATCAATCATTATGGCAGTCTGTTCACTGTAATCCCTGTGCTGGGTAATCTCACGGCCAAGAAATATCTCTTCCTGTTTCTTGCCAAAGGTAAGAGGGCCAAGTCTCTCGCTCATGCCCCACTCACATACCATCTTTCTTGCAAGGTCAGTTGCCCGTTCAATGTCATTTCCGGCCCCGGTTGTCATGTGATTCAGCATTAACTCCTCAGCGGCCCTCCCACCCAGCAGGACGGCAATATTTGTATAAAGGTATTCTTTTGAGTATGTATATTTCTCGTCAACAGGCAGTTGCTGGGTAAGACCGAGCGCCCGTCCCCTTGGGATAATAGTTACCTTGTGAATCGGGTCTGTCCCTGGCAGAAGTCTTGCCACAAGGGTATGACCTGCTTCATGGTAGGCCGTGTTCTTCTTCTCCTTTTCGCTTATCAGGAGGCTTTTTCTTTCTACACCCATCAGAACCTTATCTTTTGCAGCCTCAAAATCACTCATCTCTACCGACTTCTTGTTAATCCTTGCAGCATAGAGGGCGGCCTCATTCACAAGATTAGCCAGTTCTGCGCCTGAGAATCCAGGCGTTCCCCGTGCGATAGTCTCCAGGTCCACATCGCTTGACATAGGTATCTTTTTTGTGTGGACCTTCAGTATCTCGATCCTCCCGCGTACGTCAGGCCGTCCTACAACGATCTGCCTGTCAAACCTGCCTGGCCTCAGGAGGGCAGGATCAAGGACATCAGGCCTGTTTGTGGCAGCGATTAGTATGACCCCTTCGCTCGTCTCAAAGCCGTCCATCTCAACAAGGAGCTGGTTCAGTGTCTGCTCACGCTCATCATGTCCGCCGCCAAGTCCTGCCCCGCGAAGACGTCCGACGGCGTCAATCTCATCAATAAATATTATACAGGGGGCGTTCTTCTTTCCCTGCTCAAAAAGGTCTCTTACCCTTGAGGCGCCTACTCCGACAAACATTTCCACAAAGTCAGAGCCGCTTATACTGAAGAACGGGACGTTTGCCTCTCCTGCAATAGCCTTTGCAAGAAGGGTCTTGCCTGTACCAGGAGGCCCCACTATCAAGACCCCCTTGGGAATCCGGCCGCCGAGTTTCTGGAACTTTGGAGGGTCTTTAAGAAACTCAATGATCTCCTGCACCTCTTCCTTGGCCTCTTCAATACCTGCTACGTCAGCAAAGGTGACTTTCTTGCGATCTTCAGTAAGCATCCGCGCCCGGCTCTTGCCGAAGGAGAGGGCCCTGTTCCCTCCCATTTGCGTCTGTCTCATAAAAAATATCCATACAGCCACCAGGAGGATGATAGGACCCCATGAGAAGAGGAAAGCGATATACCATGGAGTATCATCAGGAGGTTTCACCGTAATCTTTACGTTTTTTGTCCTGAGGTCGGTTACAAGATTGGGGTAATCTATAACATATGTACTAAACTGGGCACCATCCTTCATTGTCCCGGTTATCTGTTTTTCCTTGATTACAACATCGGCAACTTCTCCGGCCTCAATCTTGTTGAGGAAGTCACTGAATACCATCTCTTTTGAGGTTGGCGCCCCCTGCTGAGACAGGTAATATAACAGAATCATTACACCGCCGATTATGACCCATAATCCCAAGTTCTTATAAAAAGAATTCATGTCTTATTTATATTCCTCCTGTTCATAACTAAGTATTGAATAATATAACACAATTTGTTTTACCTTGACAACAGCAGATGACTATCAGCTTAAAATTCATTTATCTTTGAATCAATATATCCCATAGCCCGGCCTATGTCCTCCTTCTTACCGATAAAAAGCAGAATGTCTCCTTCCTGAACGACGAAATCAGACGAAGGATTATGGTGAACGGTATCCTTGCGTTTTACTGCTATAATAGTGGCGCCTGTCTCAACCCTCAGGTTGAGGTCCCGCAGGGATAGCCCTATTGCTCCTGATTTGTCCCGTACAAGCCAGGTTTCTGTTTCCATACCATTCAGTAGTTCCTGCCGTTCAGTAAGGTCTTTTTGAGGCAGTGTGACTCCCCTTAGAACAAGATAGCAGTCTTTTTTGATATTTTCTATATGCTCTGAAATGACATTCCTTGGGATATTATAGTGATGGAGAACCCTTGAGAATATTTCCACAGACGTTTCGAATTCTTCAGGGATTACCTCATTGGCGCCTGATTCCATCAGGTGGTCAACCTCTGCAACATACCGGGTTCGAACAATGATGTGCAGTTCCGGATTTTCTTTCCTTGCAATCTGAACTATTCTCCGTGTTGCCGGTGCATCCGATATGGCAACTACAAGAACCTTTGCTGAATGAATGCCAAGTTTATGCAATATTTCACTGCTCGTACCGTCACCGTAATAAATAGGTTCTCCCATCCTTTTCATCTTCCTGACCGTATTGTTGTTCATCTCCAGGACTACGTACTGTATGTCCGAATCTCTCAGGACGTGCGCAAGATTACGTCCGTTGATTCCGAAGCCTGTGATGATAACGTGTCCGCTCCTCCTGGCAGGAATCCCCTCTTTTTCTTCGACCCTGCGCCTCCTCTCAAGCCTGTTGAATAATGCCCTTGAAATAAACCATACTGCGGCCGGAGACGATGCCCTGATGACAAAGGGCGTTGTGATCATCGTGAGTACTGAGGCTGACAGGAAAAGCTGATAGAATTCTTCAGTAATAAGCCCGTAGTTTTTACCGGCTACTGCGAGGACAAAGGAAAACTCGCCAATCTGAGAAAGGTAAAAGCCTGTTTGGATTGAGTTCTGCAGTGTCTGCCCTGATACAGATGCGGATACAGCAGACGTTATGATCTTTAACAGGATAATTACAACTACTATTCCGGAGATTGTCCAGAGATTCGCACGCAGGAAGTTTATGTTAATCAGCATACCTATGGATATAAAAAACAGGCCTGTAAAACTTTCCTTAAAGGGGAGAATATCTGAAATGGCCTGAGCTGCATATTCGGACTCTGATATCACAATGCCAGCCAGAAATGCACCCAGTGCAAGGGATAATCCTAATTCTGAAGTTATAAGGGCGGTGCCGAGACATAAAATTATTATGGTAATAACAAAAAGCTCACGGCTTCTTGTACTAACCACCTGATGCAGTATCCGTGGAACCCCCCAGTTTGCTGCAAGCAGGACTATCCCTATGACAAGGAATGCCCTAAGCATAGTCAGGCTTATATCCTGTATCCCGCCGCCATTTCCTGAAAGGACAGGGATAATGAGCATGAACGGTACAACGCACAGATCCTGAAAGATAAGTATGCCGAGTGACATACGGCCATGCGGAGAATATAGATCGCTCTTTTCCTGGAGTAATTTCATGACAATGGCCGTGCTGCTGAGGGATACAAGAAATCCCTCAAAGATAGCTATATTAAGACTGTGCTGAAAAAAGAAAGAGGTAAGGAAGACTACGGCAGTTATAGTCAGGAATGTCTGAAGCAGCCCACCCCCGAATATTGATCGGCGCAGGCTCAGGAGATTCTTCAGTGAAAACTCAAGCCCTATGGTAAACATCAGCAGGATGACACCTATCTCCGCGAACAGTTCGACATCCCTGACATCCTCGATTAAATGTACCCCGTGGGGCCCGGCAATTACACCTGCTATAAGAAAACCTACGATTGAAGATATCTTAATCCTTCCGAGGATAAACACTATAATGGCTGAAATGCAAAGGATTATAACGAGTGACTTTAAGAATTCAAGTTCCATCAGGAGTTATTGCCTTCCTATGAGGTTATTGTAAATGGAATTAATAATCTATTCTGGATTCTACAGGCTGTTTGCAGTATAGTAATTTAGATTTTGCCGGTCAAGAAAATTCAAGACCTGACGCCGTTATACGGACTGGCATGATCAGGGGCTGTTTTCGGAGGAACCGTCATGAGCCCTTCGACTGTTCGACAAGCTCACAGCTCAGGGCTCACCAGGGTTCATGAAAACGTCATTCCCGCGTAAGCGGGAATCCAGACCGGGGCCAGATTCTGGATTCCCACTCCCCGTTTAAATCCTGCGGGGACAGGTTCCGTGGGAATGACGGGTGAATAGGAGCATTTTCAGGTGAACCGTCATGAGCCCTTCGACTGTTCGACAAGCTCATAGCTCAGGGCTCACCAGGGTTCATGAAAACGTCATTCCCGCGTAAGCGGGAATCCAGACCGGGGCCTGGTTCTGGATTCCCACTCCCCGCTTAAATCCTGCGGGGACAGGTTGTGTGGGAATGACGGGTGAAAAATCCTGCAGGGACAGGTTCCGTGGGAATGACGGGTACTTAGGAGTATTTTCGAGTGAATGAAATTAGTACAGTTGCCGGCCTTCTAAGATGGGCCAATGATTATCTCGTCTGCCGCAAAGTGCCTTCTCCATACATAGATGCAGAATACATCCTCGCCCAAATACTCGGATGCCGGCGAAATGACCTGTTGATTTACCCGGACAGAATCCTCACTCAGCCTCAGATAGAACAATTTAATGCATCTATTGAAAGGAGAGGCAGGAGAGAACCCCTGCAATATATAACAGGTGAAGTAGAGTTCAGGGGGCTTATGTTCAAGGTTAACGCAGACGTACTTATTCCAAGACCGGAGACAGAATTGCTGGTGGATGAAGTTGTAAATATCATAAACAAAAAAACGGTTACAGTACTCGACCTCTGCACAGGCAGCGGCTGTATTGCTGTGTCTATAGCAAAGGAACTGACTGAGGGTAGTGTATATGCAGTTGACATATCTGAAGGCGCTGTGACAGTGGCAAGAGAAAATGCCTTAAGGAATCAAGTAGAAGAGAGGATAACATTTCTGACAGGTGACCTGTTCAGGGCCACAGATAAGATAAACCTCAAAGGCAGAATTGATATCATAGTCTCAAACCCACCGTACGTGTCTGCTGAGGAAATGGAAGAACTCCAGCCTGAAATAAGGGATTATGAACCTGCGTCAGCGCTGTTTGGAGGAGAAGACGGCCTTGATTTCTACAGAAGTATAATCCGCGAATCACCTTTATACCTTGCGCCCGGTGGCTCTGTGATATTGGAGATGGGATATGGGCAGGCAGGCAGGATAAGGGAATTGTTTGACAGGGAGGAAAGATTTCGTAATATAAGGATAGAAAAAGATTTGGCAGGAATTGAGAGGATAATAATGGCCATATTTAAATGCAGTTAAGCCGGTGAAAACTCTATTGGATATGTAACAACGGTATTCCCGCTGTCCGGATAGGCCGGAAACTTCCAGGTCCTGACCCGCTTCAGGACGTCTTCTGCAAAATCCGGGTCGTTTATAGTGCTTGAAGCCACTCGCGCGCTGATTATTGTGCCGTCAGGTGCTATGGTAAATTCGATATTGATTATGCCTTTAAGTGTCGGGTCACTCCTGAGCGCCTTTCTGTAAGCGAAATCAAGGCTGCCTCGGTGTGTCTTGACTACTTCCTTAATGGATTCCTGGCTTCTTGTCTGACGAAGGGTAGTCTTTGCAAATGGGGATGCCCCTTCCTTTCCAGGCGGTACAATGTCTCTTCCCGATATTGTCCTGCTTCCGCTCAGACTGCCAGGTTGTCCCTGTGCAACACCTGGGGGAGTGTTTCCAATGCCGCTGCTGCCTTTTAAGGCTGGACGCTGTGTGCCGGCTGCTGACCCTGCTGCGGTGCCTGCCGCACCCTTCTGAGGTTTCACAGGTTTAACCTGTGACTGGGACAGGACATTCCCTATTTCCTCAGTATTGACCAGATTATCAGCGGACTTTCCCCTTCCCTGCATTGCCTTCAGGAGACCTGTGTTTTTTGCAACTTCCCTGTTTCTCTCTTTTGCCAGTCGCTGTTCTTCTTCAGCCCGCCTTTTCTCTTCCTCAGCCATCCTTTTTTCATCTTCACGACGCCTGGCCTCTTCTGTCCTTTTACGCTCTTCAGCAAGCCGTTTTGCCTCGTCCATCTTCTTTTTCTCTTCTTCCATTTTTTTTGAGGCCTCAGCTTTTTTACGAGCTTCTTCTTGTCTTTTCTGTTCCTGGAGCAGGAGTTGTTTTTCCCTTAGTTTCTCCGGTATCACTGCAGGTACAGGCGCCTTTAACGGGATCTCCGTCATCTTCACACCCTTTTTCGGCCTTATAGAAATCTTCTGCAGGTCAGGTTTATACGGTACAAGCAGGACAAAAAGGGAAAAGACCAAATATGACAGGAGAGATATAATGAGAACCTTCCTGAATAAAGCTTCATCTTTATCCTGAAACTGTGGGAGCATAATAAACTTACTGTTTACTCTTTCTGGATGACTGCCAGTGAAAGGGCTTGATACCCGGCCCTTGAACATGCATACGTTACCTTCTTTAACAGTCTGAACGGGATCATCTTGTCACCCATTATTATTACCTTTTCTTTAACCCCGTCTTTCATTTCTCCCTGCCTGTTCTGTGAAATCTGCAAAGCAAGCTCCCTTTCAAGGCTGTCTATACCTTCCTCCCCACTCTTCAGTACATCCCGCGTATCCGCAATCTTCCTGTCACCGACCAATATTGCGTCACCTGTGATATAGACAGTTGTTGCAGGCACAGGCTTTACAGTAGATACAGATCCTGGGAGCCGTACTATGTCAGGCACAGTAATCGTTTCCTCCTCACCGGATACATGAAACAGCAGAAACAGGAGTAGTATGGTAAAAATATCCATCAGGGAGACGAGGTTGAGTCCTGTATCCATTGCAAATTTGTGTTTGTGTCTTTTAACCCTTGATGGAACGTATATCATAGCTCATTAAGAGAAATGCCCGGAAATTGTCCGCGCGCCGCATCTATTGTTTCTACAAGTATCATGTAGGGGGTGTCCGGCCTGCTGAGTATAGAGAGGTCATTTTCTCCAGGATATCTCGATTTTAACTGGGTGATAAGGGCAGACAGCCCGGAGTAATCATAATTCCCTGCAGTGTCTTTCCTGAATATCCCGAGCAATGTTTCTCCGTCAAGTACATTGATCTCATTCTCAAGGATGGCGATAGTAAGCCTGAATAATTTTTTCTGATCTTTTACTCCGCTATTCTGCGGCCCTGATTCCTGAGACGATACCTGAGGGGCTTCCATGTCTATGACTGCCATTTTTGCGAATACTGCGGTCATCAGCAGGAACGGGATAAGGATGACCATCAGGTTCAGGAAGGCGATTATCTGCAGGTCTTTTTCTGATGCCATCCTGTGTTTTCTTGAAGAAGGTCTTGGCAGCATCGTTATTTCTCAGAGGTGAGGACGTTCACAAGTTTTATGGAATATGCATCAAGGGTATCTACAATCCTGATGGTACGGGATTGTATCCATGAATAACACAGCATTATTGGTATGGCCACTATCAGCCCGAATGCCGTGGTGTTCATGGCAACTGAGACGCCCTGTGCGAGGAGGAACGCCTTCTGGGAAGGGTCTGCCACTGCAATTGACTGAAATGACTGGATTAGTCCTATAATAGTCCCGAGCAATCCCAGTAATGTTGATACATTTGCAAGTGTAGGCAGATAGTGGGTGCGCCTTTCGAGTTGCGGCATTATATTGAGCATAGCCTCTTCAAGGTGATTTTCCAGTTCCTCGCGGGACTCTTTTGCAAGTTTGATTGATTTTGCCTTTTCCAAACCTGCAGACAGTACCTCCGGCAGAGCTGCCTCTGAAAGCCTGCACTCCCTGATCGCGTCCTCGAGACGACTGGCAGTGATGCTGCTTTCAACTTTACTCCACAATATACCGCCGTCTGTCCATGCCTTCTTAAGGAACTTATACCTTTCAATAATTATTGCCGTACCGATTGCCAGGATGAGCATGATAGGGAACATGAAGAACCCGCCTGCCCTGAAAAACACTATTATGCCTGTAATCATACCCATAAAGTTCCTCCTGACCGATTATTTGTCAATTCCAGCAACTGCAATTTTCTCCATATCAACAAACTCGTATATCTCTGCATCAAAGCTCCGTTCGAGTATCACGGTCTTAGCCGTACGTCCCTCAGGATACTTCCACCGTACAGGAAATACAACTGCAGGTTTTTCCAGCACGCCAAGTACTTCCGTTTTTTCAATCTCGATTTTTTTCACTTCATCCTTTTCTTCAGCATATGAAATATAGTTGCCTAAGGACAGTACAAGGACTATAGACAAGGCAGATAGTGCCGTAATGTAAATTTTCCTCATTCTAAAATTCCCACCCTCATTGCTATATTTATTTACTCCCTGTCCTTTTCTCCAGCATTCCGATCCATGATAATACATCTTTCCTCTCTCCTCCTAACTTAACATATTCTTTATAATTTATTAAGGCATCTGAAAGCCTGCCGAGGTATAGTTCGTAGAGAATGCCAAGGTTAAGTACAGCGTTGCTGAATTCAGGCTTTAATGCTATGCTCCTCTTGTAATCCTCTTCCGCCTTCCTGAACTCACCATTTTCCCTGAATGTCATTCCCCTGTTGTTATAAATATCAGGATCATCCGGTATGTTTGCAGAGAGGTCGCCGGTGAATGGCGTCCCGGCTTCCCCCCTCTTGTATTTTGCAGGCACAAGGGAGGCCAGACGTTCATAGCTTTTTTTAACCCACGTATTGTAAATCCCTTCCTCTACGGTCCTTTTTACGTTACTCTCGTGAATGCTGATTGCCTTTTCCTCAAACGGATAGGCCTGTTCTTCCAGGAGGTAATTATACTCCTCCAATTGCCCTGCAGTCAGCTCTGTTGGCCGTTCCGATGTCATGATAGCGTCCTTATGATCTTCAAACATCTCACCCATCCGGAACGTTGCCTCAGCAGTAATATCACTTATCCGGTATTTTGCTGCAGCAGTATAATCGGCAAGCGCCTCCTTTAGAAGTCCTTCCTTTTTCTTCAGATTCACCTCAACCGGGTTTAATATTTTTACTGACTCATAGGACCTCTTTTTATAATCAGCGAGGATCAGTTGTGACCTGGCAGCAGCCACAGTAGCATCCATTGTTGCTGAGGCGCCAAATCTCCTGTGAAGTGCAATGACCCGCTCGTAAAGTGATTTTGCTGTAGATGTATCTTTGATGGCCTCCCTGCCCTTTGCGGCCTTAAATGTGAGTTCTATCAGCCGGGGGCTGTCCGGAAACTCCTTCTGAAATCTCTCGAAATGCCTGTAATAATTATTATACATTGTGTCAACATTCCCGCCCTTTTCATACAGTGTAACAGCCTTATACAGCATATTTTCGCGCACGCTATGCTCTTCCAGCGCTGATGAGGCATTTTCATAAATCTGTGCGGCGCTGATAAGTGAACCTCTTGACTCAAGTATTTCGCCCCATTCAGATACTGCCACAGGTGTATACCTTGAACCTGGGTATTTCAGGAAGAGCAACTGGAAGGAATTTATTGCATTGTCATAGTCCTTGTCCTGCTCGTATAATACGCCGGAGTCATACAGCGCTGTCGGGGCAATGTCCGTGTCAGGGGATGTATCGTAGACCTTTCTGAAGGCTGCCGCTGCCTCTTTAATCTTTCCCCCTGACTTCAGTCCCTCTGCCTGTTTATACAGCGAAGCTGCAAGTGCCCTTTCAAGCATCGGCAGGTCCTTTTTATCAGAAGAGGGAACCAGAGCTATGGCCTTTTTAATTTCTTCTTCGCCTTTTCCATATGCTTCTTCTTTAAGAAAACTATCGGCGATATACCTCTGTGCTGTATATTTATCTTTGTCAGTAGCCAGATTATGCCGGATCAACTGCTGTGCCATCTTCCTGCTGTCTTCGAATTTACCGAGATGAAAGGATACCTCGGTGCCGTTTAACAGAACTTCAGGTACCCTCCTGTCATCCGGAAAGTTTTCCACAAACTTTTTACTGCTCTCCACGAAGCGCTGGATATATTCGTTATCCGCACGGATCTCTCCACCCGGTTTTGCTATTTTTTCAAGTGCGAGCAGGGCGCCATAGCCTGATTCTGTTGTGAAAGTCGAGTGGCTGAATTCATACGCAACCTTTTCATACTCTATAGCGGCCCTGTCGTAATATTTCATCTCAAACAGGATCTCTGCAAGTATAAAACTCAATTCAATGGATTCCGCGTCTTCAGGGAATATGTAGGGGAATCTGTTCAGCCACTTAATGGCCTCGTCAATATCCTCCTTCTTTTTTGATGCCCGTGCCTTTGCGTAATGATACTTTGCAAGCTGAAACAGGTCATTTCTTACGAGCGGCTTGTTAGTCTGCACAATATCCCTGGCTCTTTTTTGCGCACCCCTCCTGTTGGACTTGAACCAGATAGTATCTTCCTTGTAAGTTTCTATGAGTCTGACCCTCGCATTAAAGGCAAGGTCGAGCATATTTCCGCGTATATAGGCCTCTACGATCTTTGAGTGGAATACGGGTGCATCTTCATGGTATGGGTTCGTATTTATGAATGCCTGATAGATATCAGCCGCCTCCTTATACCTTCCCGTATTCAGATAGATATCCCCAAGTTTCCTGTAAATATAAGGCTCGAATGACTGCTCACCCCTAACCTTGAAATAGTTTGCTATCCTGTCTGCCCCGCCCATATAGTCGAACAGGAGGACGATGTTCCTTATCGAATCCCAGACCATGTCCCTGTCTATTATAGAAATATCTCCTGTCTCTTCCATACCCTCAGGCGTGAGTTTTACCTTCCTCCTGTCAAGGAGCAATATGAACTTGTCTGCCGCACTCTCATAATCCTTCCCCTGAAAGAGCGCCCATCCGAGTTTGTAGAGCGCCTTATCATAGAAGTTATAATCGTCTTTTCTTAGAACCTGATAGTAGTAGTGAACAGATTTTGGCACCTGTCCATGACCGTAGTAATATTCTCCGAGGCGGAAGTATGCCTCATGTGCAAAGCTCCCGTCCGGATACACTTTGATTATCCTGTCAAGCATGGTAACATAGTCTTCCCAGTCGCCTTCATCGAGATAACCACGGGCTAACTGATATAAAATTTCTTCATTGGCCGGCCTTGCAGGATAGGATGACAGGATTTCATCATATAGTCTGCGTGACCTTGAATGGTCATACTTTCCCTTCCTCTGCATGTATGTGTTTTCTTCCATCTTCATATAGATATTAGCGAGTTCGTGCATGCTGTCAGCCATTTCTTTGCTCCTGAACTTCTTGTTATCTTTTATGAACTCTTCATATTCCCTGATGGCCTTCCAACGGTATTCCCGGCTTGCTGCCTGCGGCCTTTCCTGGAAAGTCAGTATTTCTCTGGTGACTGAGCGTACTTCCTTGTTCTTTATTATTTCCATATTTTCTCTTGCACAGGATGTGAGCATAAGAGTTAAAAGTAAGAGCAGAATCCTAATCATTATCAAGAAAGATCATGTCGCTGCTGATCTGGCCTCCGCCTTCCAATCTGAGGTATTGGGATATTTTGAGGGTGGTGTAAATTGACGAACTCAGGAACTGTTGTTGTAAATGATCCAGTTGTGAGGCTGCCTTTGATTGCACGTCATCAAGTATGGCTTCACGACGTTTTTTTGCCATCTTTATTAAGGAGTCTGATTCGGACGATCCGCCGGAATTGGATTGTTCTATATACTCCTCCATGGATAACAGTCCTTTATATAATGTCAAAGAGTCAGACAGATCCTCATTCCCCAGAAAATTAACAGCCTTTTCAATTTTATCAAGTTCCTTATCCTGTATCTTGTTTCGCAAATCTGCTGCACTGGCAGTCATTCTCCTGTAATAGGAGAGGGCTGTTCCATTTTCCTCAATCGCCTTGCCATAGGCATTTAATTCAGCATATGCATATCCAAGGTATGGGATTACCTCTCTTGAATAGGGACTCTCAGGGAATACTGAAGTCAGCTCTTCCCAGAAGACAACACTCCTGACCCACCTGCCTGCCTGTGCATAGGCCCATCCAAGACCAAATAAGGAATCTTCATAGAACGGGCTTTTTTTCGGGATTGATGAATAATAATTTATTGCCTCTGTATGGTTTTTATTTTGAAGACTAATGAATCCAAGTGTCAGATTTGCCCTTTGTATGAGGAGTTCCACCTCGTCAATCTGTACTGCTTTTTCACCGGCCTGTTTTACCTTCTGAGCCAGGACAGGTTTTTTGTATTTAATGATTTCGTCGAAGTCGTCGTGCGCACTCTTTCCATTGCCCTGCCTGAGGTTTATCATTGCCTTTGTGTAAAGGCTGAAGGGATAGAACCTGCTCCTGTTTGAGACTGCAGCTGCATGGGAAAGTGCTTCATCATATTTACCTGTCTGCATAAGGCAATTTGCCAGAAGATATGAGGACTCCTCTGTTATCCCCGAAGGAGCATCATTGCCAATTTTTGAAAATGCTTCAATTGCTGACTTATAATCCTTCTGTTTATACAGGATTTTACCCTTATCAAACCAGACCTTGAAAGGGTCTCCCTCAACAGACAGGTTCAGAAATTGCGTGGCAATATTATCCTGTTCTGCATGAGTCAGACTGGCAAACAATGAAAGAGTGATCAATATTGATATAGATATATATTTTTTAAATTCCATGGTATGGAAATACATTCTCCTTAATATAGGCCACATTACCCTCTGCCCATTTTTGTACGTTATTGTCTTTATCTATTGGCTGGAAATGGTCGCGCAAAGTTGTTCCTGTCAAGCCATATTCCTGAAGATTGACGAGGCAGTTGCCAGGCATCTCGTCAGGCAGCTCTATCCCGCACATTATTCCAAATGCAAGGGCCCATGACCTTGCTACTGCCGGGACATCGTATCCGCCGCCGCCCAATGCCACCCATGGAATGTTGAATGACCGGAATCTCTCTATCATGCGGCAGAAACCGGTTGTTGTAAGGTTCAGATGGGTAAGGGGGTCTGAGGACATTGTATCAGCGCCGAGTTGTGTTACTATCACATCAGGCTTATATGCCTCAATAAGCGGTGGAACTATTTCATCAAAGCCCCACACGAATACATCATCGCCAGTCCCTGGATAGAATGGCAGATTCACCGAATAACCTTTACCTTCTCCTTCGCCAATTTCCTCAACGAAACCTGTGCCTGGGAACAGGAACTCACCGCTCTCGTGCAGAGATATGGTAAGGACTTTATCAGTGTTGTAGAATCCATACTGCACACCATCACCGTGGTGTGCGTCAATATCAATATATGCAATCCTCTTGCCCTGTTTAAGCAGGTACATGATGGCAACGGCCGGGTCATTTATATAGCAGAAACCGGATGCTTTTGACGGCATCGCATGATGGAGGCCGCCTGCAATATTAAACGCTGTCGCAGCCTTACCCGAGCTTACCATACGTGCTGCCTGAACGGAGGCGCCTGTTGAGAGCATTGACCATTCAAATACACCCTTAAACCTTGGATTATCTCCAAAGCCGAGGCCAAAATGATATGATGATGAAGGATCAGTATCCGGCTGTTCAAGTGCATTGATATAATCTTCACTGTGAAACAGGGAGAGCTCTTCTCTTGTTGCCGGCACAGGTTTTATTAGTTGTACACCTGTTTCTTTAAAGATGTGGTATGAATCAAGGAGTTCGTAGCATAGTTTTAGCCTTACCGTCTTCATGGGATGACCGGCGCCATAGTCAAAAACGGAAAACTCAGGAGAGTAAATAAATGCGGCTTTCATCCTTAAGGTTAAAATACAATAAAATGGATTGTGTTGTCAAAAAGGAAAGACAGGAAGGTTTTGGTGCGGGTATGTAAATATGATATAGTATGATTATTTTGAAGATATTAATTGACTGTAGAAGTAAGGTTTCAGGTGGAATAGGGGGATATGATGAGTGGTAGCAATTTCAGTCGCATGACAGCCGGCGAAAGGCGTGCGGTAATGTCGCTGTCAGTGATTTTTGCAATGCGCATGATGGGGTTGTTTATGATATACCCTGTATTTTCGGTCTATGCAGAACGTCTGCATGGAGTAACTCCGCTTACCATCGGCATTGCCCTTGGTGGTTACGGGCTTAGCCAGGCAATTTTCCAGATCCCATTTGGAATGCTGTCCGATCGTATCGGAAGAAAACCCGTTATAACAGCCGGACTTTTTATATTTGCGCTTGGCAGTGCGATTGCTGCGATGTCTGATTCCATTTATGGCGTTATTATAGGCCGCATACTGCAGGGGACAGGCGCAGTGGGATCCACAATCCTTGCCATGATAGCCGATCTTACGAGGGAGGAGCATCGCACGAAGGCCATGGCCGTGCTCGGCATGACAATAGGTACTTCATTTGCATTGGCGCTGGTGCTTGGCCCTGTGCTTAACGGCTGGATCGGGGTGCATGGCATTTTCTGGCTGACAGGGGGATTGGCCCTGACAGGTGAAGTAGTCCTGATAGCCATTGTTCCAAAGCCGTCGAGGGTACGGTTGCATCGTGATGCAGAGCCTGTTCCGGCGCTTTTCCGGAAGGTGTTGACTGATGGTCAGTTGTTAAGACTGGATTTTGGTGTGCTGTCACTCCATGCAATACTCACTGCGAGCTTTGTAGCCCTGCCTATTGCACTCACGGATGCCGCTGGCCTGGATGTCAGGCATCAATGGTATCTCTATTTGCCGGTACTTGTCGCAGCCGTGATAATCATGGTGCCGTTCATTATCCTTGCGGAGAAACATCACAAGATAAAACCTGTATTTCTCGGCGCCATCCTTGCATTGTGTTTGGCAGAACTGATGTTGGTGGAGTGGCATTCCAGCCTGGCCGGTTTGACAGCAGCGTTGATCCTGTTTTTCACTGCATTTACCCTCATGGAGGCAAGTCTGCCTTCACTTATTTCCAAGGTTGTGCCGCCTGATTCCAAAGGGACGGCCATGGGGGTTTATTCAAGTTCGCAATTCTTTGGTATCTTTATTGGCGGTACGACCGGCGGCTGGTTATACGGACATTTTGGGCTTGAGGGAGTATTTGGCTTTGCAGTGCTTTTGGCTTTATTATGGTTTTTCATTGCTTCTACAATGAAGAAGCCGCGCTTCCTGACCAGTTATTTGCTTAATGTCGGCCGGATTGATGAATCCCAGGCGGAATATCTTGTCGGACGGTTACTCAGCATAAGGGGCGTTGCTGAGGCTGTGGTGGTTGCCGGGGACGGAATAGCCTACCTGAAGGTGGACAGTAAGAACCTCGACGAGGATGCACTGTCAGCATTTTCAGTGGAGTCCGGCGTTGCATAAATATGAGAGCGGTATGATCAGACGTGCGTTTGTATTAATTTCTCTGGCCTGGATTATGATCGTTGCATCAATAGGGTGCAGCGGTGCAAGCGGGAAGGCGCCTGCCTCAGCCGTTCTAAAAACAATAGCAACAGGTCTCGATTTTCCCCTTTATCTTGCCTCAGCCCCTCATGATAATAACCGTCTGTTTGTCGTTGAAAAAGGTGGCGTCATCCGTATTATAAAAAATGGAACTCTGCTGAAGTCTCCTTTCCTGGATATCCGTAGTCTTGTTTCAAGAGGGAGTGAACAAGGTCTGCTTGGGTTTGCCTTTGATCCGGACTATAAAAAAAACGGCCGCTTTTATGTAAGCTATACAGACACGGCCGGCAATTCCAGTATTGTGCGCTATCTTGTCTCAGGTAACCCTGATATTGCACAACCTGCTGCAGACAGGTTTCTTTTAAAGATTGACCAGCCCTATGCCAACCATAATGGCGGAGATATTGCCTTTGGACCTGACGGCCATCTCTATATCGGGATGGGTGACGGGGGCTCAGGGAATGACCCTTATGGAAATGGTCAGGACCTGACTGATCTGTTGGGATCTTTGCTGAGGATAGATGTCAGATCTCCGGAAGGGTACACGATTCCACCGGATAATCCTTTTACCGGCAGGTCCTCAGTGAGGCCGGAGTTGTGGGACTACGGACTGCGGAACCCGTGGCGCTTCAGCTTTGACCGCTGGACAGGGGATCTGTACATTGCCGATGTAGGGCAGAATGTCCGTGAGGAGATTAATGTAGCTCCTGCTGCAAAAGGCCGTGGAAAGGGGCTTAACTACGGCTGGAATATAATGGAGGGGACCATTTGTACGCCGGGTGTAAACAGAAACTGTGATAAGACCGGCCTTGTGCTGCCTGTGCTTGACTATGACCACAGGGGTGGGAATTGCTCAGTAACAGGAGGCTATGTCTATCGCGGTTTAACCATTCCTGAAATTCAGGGGACATATTTCTATGCTGACTACTGTGCAGGATGGGTGAGGAGCTTTAAATACAGTAATGGGATGGCCACAGATCAGAAGGAATGGGATTCACTCAGTCCCGGCGGCAACATTACTTCTTTTGGCGAAGACAGCAATGGTGAGCTCTACATTATCACGTCTCAGGGCGGTATCTACCGCATTGCACCTAAGGAATAGAAAAGGGGACAAATTTATTTTTCAGCTTCACTCGAAAATACTCCTAAGTACCCGTCATTCCCACGGAACCTGTCCCCGCAGGATTTAAGCGGGGAGTGGGAATCCAGAATCTGGCCCCGGTCTGGATTCCCGCTTACGCGGGAATGACGTTTTCATGACCATTTGTGAGCCTGAGGCTTATGACTGTTCAGCTGCAAGATGAATCTGTCCCCTTTTTCTTATTACTTTGACTCCAGCCTGTCGTGCAGGGCATCCCCGAGTATGTTGCATGCGAGGACTGTGATGAAGATTGTGATGCCTGGAAAGATCATCAGGTGCGGATAGAACCTGATAGCTGTCCAGCCGTCATTGGCAAGGACGCCCCAACTGCTGAAGGGTGGTTCAAGGCCGATTCCCACGAAGCTCAGTGTAGATTCAGACAGGATGGCTGCCGGTATCCTGAAGGTCATGGTTACTATGAGTAAACCACTCAGCCCCGGCAGGATGTGGCGGAATATGATCCTGCGCCTGTTTGCCCCAACTGCCCTGGCGGCCTCGATGTATGATAATTCCTTTATCCTGAGGACCTCGCCCCTCACGAGCCTTGCTACGCTTACCCAGCTTACGAGACTCAGTGCAATAAATATTCCCCAGAAACCTCTGCCGATTATAACTGTAATGAGTATGATCAGCAGCAAATCAGGAATGGCATAAAGTACGTCAACAATACGCATCAGCATCTGGTCTGTCAAGCCGCCCTTGTATCCTGATATGGCCCCGTAAACAGTGCCGGCAGTGAGGGCAACGAGTGATGTCAGGAAGCCAATGGAAAGGGATACACGGCCGCCGTATATTAATCTGCTGAAAAGGTCCCTGCCGAGGTTGTCCGTGCCAAGCAAGTGCTGAGTGCCTGGAGACTGAAGGATTGATGACATATCCTGCAGGTCGTATGGATAGGGGGCGAGCCATGGGGCTAGGACAGCCGCCAGTGCGGATATAATGAGTCCAGCTAAGGCTATTCCTGTTGATAGTTTCACTCGAAAATACTCCTAAGTACCCGTCATTCCCACGCAACCTGTTCCCGCAAGATTTTTCACCCGTCATTCCCACGCAAGTGGGAATCCAGAATCATGCCCCGGTCTGGATTCCCGCTTACGCGGGAATGACGTTTTCATGAACCATGGTTAGCCTGAGGCTCATGATGATTCACCTGAAAATGCTCCTATTCACCCGTCATTTCCACGGAACCTGTCCCCGCAGGATTTAAGCGGGGAGTGGGAATCCAGAATCATGCCCCGGTCTGGATTCCCGCTTACGCGGGAATGACGTTTTCATGACCATTTGTGAGCCCTGAGCTGCGAGCGTGTCGAACAGTCGAAGGGCTCATGATGGTTCACCTGAAAATGCTCCTATTCACCCGTCATTCCCACGGAACCTGTCCCCGCAGGATTTAAGCGGGGAGTGGGAATCCAGAATCAGGCCTCAGTCTGGATTCCCGGTTACGCAGGAGTGACGTTTTCATGAACCTTTTACCCTCGGATCAAGCAGAGGGTACAGGATGTCCACTGTTAAATTAGCCAGCACGATTATAACGGCATAGACTATGGTTACACCCATTATAAGCGGATAGTCCCTGTTTATCACTGCGGTTACAAAGTATTTTCCCATACCAGGAATGGAGAATATATACTCGATTACGAATGATCCGGTTATCAGGCCTGCGAGAAGAGGTCCTGAAAATGTTACTATTGGTGTTATTGCATTTTTCAATGCATGTTTAAATAAGATTTTTCTTACAGGTAATCCCATTGCACAGCATGTGCGAAGATAATCCTCTCTGAGTATGCTGAGGAAGGTCGCCCGCATGACCCTTGCCATGTATGCCGCAGGTGCTGCTGCGAGGGACAAGGCAGGGAGTATTGTGTACTGCCAGCCTTCCCAAAGGGCAGGCGGTAAGATGCGAAATGTATGTGAGAGTATGAGGACCAATAAGACCGCAAGTACAAAATTAGGTATGGAGACTCCGGCGATGGCGAACGTCATGCTTGTCTTGTCTATCCAGATATTTTGCTCTTTGGATATGGCAGAGACAATGCCGGCGCTGACACCTGTCAGCAGTGATGTGATAAAGGCGATGAGGCCTAATTCCATTGATGCCGGAAATGTATCGGATATTATTTCGCTGACATCCCTGCCAGGATATTTATATGATGGGCCGAGGTCGCCTTTCAGCAGATTTGCCAGGTACAGCAGGTATTGTGCTGATAATGGTTTGTCGAGGTGATACTTCTGCTCGATGTTTGCCTTAATCTCAGGCGGTAATTGTTTTTCCTCATCTAACGGGCCGCCAGGGACTATGTGCATGATGATGAATGTGACCGTGGCTACAGCCCATAACACAGGGATGCCCCAAAAGAGCCGTTTAAAGATAAATTTCACCATACCCTATTTCTCAAGCGAGACTTCCTTTAAGTGAATAATATCCATGGCATTAGGTTTGAATCCTTTGACGTATGGTTTTACCAGCATATTTTGTACATTCTGAAACAGCGTCATTATCGGCACGTCTTCTACTGTCAAAATCTCCTGTGCCCTGTCATAGAGTTTCATGCGCTTCTCCGGATTTGCTTCCACAACCGCTGCCTCTACCAATCTATCATATTCCCTGTTTTTCCAGTGAGTGCGATTATTGCCGCTGTTTGATGTGAAGAGGTTCATGAAGTTGTCAGGATCAGGATAGTCTGCCCCCCAGCCGAGGCGAAAGACAGGGGGGGTGTTGGTTTCCAGTGTTTTTAGAAATACCTTCCACTCCTGATTATCAAGCCTGATGTCTATGTTCAGGTTTTTCTTCCACTGAGCCTGAAGGTTTTGCGCAATTAGCAGGTTCTCAGGGTTTGTACTGAAGACAGCTGTGACAGCGGGGAAACCTTTTCCATCAGGATAACCGGCCTCCCTGAGTAAGGCCAGCGCCCTGTCGCGATCAAAGTTGAGGCCTATAGATGGATTGTATGCCGGCATGCCATTGGGAATCCATGATGTTGCAGGCAACTCGCCTCCCTTCAGGATTTCCGGAAATGCCCTGCGGTCAACAGACATTGAGAATGCCTGCCGTATCCGTCTGTCATTAAATGGCGGCTTTTCCACATTGAATCCATAGTAGTATCCGCGCAACAAAGGATGCCGGATGTATTCAATGTGACCTTTATAAGATGAGATTGCAAGCGGTGGCAGGGAAACCATATCGAGGCCGCCGGTTTCATAAAGGGTTAATGCAGTAGTCCCCTCACCTATTACATAAAAACGAACTGCATCGAGCTGTGGTCTGTCCCCGAAGTAGGCCTTGTTTGCAGTCAGGGTAAGACTGTATTCATGCCTCCATTCACTGAGGGTAAAGGGGCCGTTAGTAACGATATTACCGGGCTCAGTCCATCTGTCACCATATTTTTCTATGATGTCTTGCCTGACAGGAAAGGTTGCAGTGAATGCTGTTAAACTGGGGAAATAGACAACCGGCCGTTTCAGTCTTACCTGTAATGTCGAATCATTTATGGCTTTTATCCCCACAAGAGATGGGTTTCTTACCTGTCCGCTGTTATATTCATAGGCATTGGCAATGTCATACAGAAAATATGCATATTGTGATGCTGTCGCAGGATTTAACAGCCGCTTCCAACCGTACTCAAAATCATGGGCTGTGACTTTCTTCCCATCGCTCCAGTAAACAGTATCACGCAGTACGAATGTGTATGTTTGTCCATCACCTGAAATTGTCCAGCCCCTGGCTACGGCAGGTACTGGCTTGAGTCCCTGGTCAAACTGTGTAAGGCCTTCCATTATGTTCTCTATAATGCGAATGGAGATACTGTCGGTTGCCAGATTCCAGTCAAGGGTAGGGGGTTCTGAGGATACTGACATTCTAAAAACATTGGTGTCCTTGTCCCTGTGGTCTGACCTGCAGGAAGATGTCCAGACCACCATTAATAGAAAGGACAAAAACATAACATATGGTTTATTTGTATATTTAAAGACCATTTGTAGAACAGTCATTATACCTTATAAAATTCATGCCTAAAAGTCTTAATTGTGTATCAATACTATACAATTTGAAATTATCAATATATTCATATAGTTACAACTTCTGCTGGAAATGACATTTAAAACTGTTTATTTTTACCACAAACGACTGGCCATTCAAAATCTTCAGAGATGTCACAATATGCCACTAAATGTATGATATTAGCATCTTATCCTAACAATATGTTGGGTTTTTTTCTCTGGAATTAGATTGGCACGCCTATTGCTGAATATACCATGAAGGTCAGTTTGTATATTTGTTGTCAACCGGAGAGAATGGAGCCTGTATGAGATACTAAATCTAATTTGAGGAAGGACCTCATTACAACATGTATCTAAACATCTTAGACCTGGATAAATCAGCATATCACGTATGGAACGTGATCAGAGGCATCCAGAGACGAGTATCTGCAAAACAAGGTTTATCTCACTGGTTATTGGCCATCCTGTTGCTTGTTACCTCTATGAACGAGGTGCATGCAGCAAAGGTTCAGGTTACTGACCCAGGCCATAACTCCGGTATACTATCACCTGAAATACCCCAGCCGCCACGGCCTCCTTTCGACCTTTCAGGGATAATTGACAAGGCCGAACATTTCATTCAGAAAGACCAGCACGACTCTGACCGCTATTGGGTTGAAGATCCTTCTTACCTGGCCGAGTTCACCCCTGATGCTATTACTTATTACCAGTACAGGGATAAAGAGGGCGCCAGGAAGAAAGATGCCATTCAATTCAGGTTATTGGCTGTGGGGTCAGCGAATCAACTTATCTCCGTAAGCAGACCATCTCTCATGACTACTGACGAAAACATAGTGACTTATCTCAGGACTCCGGCGATTAAGGAGACTTATGAGGTCCGAAGGGATGGGGTTGAACAAAACTGGGTCATAGAACGGCCTCTTACCGATAAACCTGAAGACATAATAATCAAAGGGATGCTTTCTACAGGATTATATGCCAGGCCAAATAATAAGGGAGGCATAGACTTTTTTGACAAGGATGGTGACTATGTATCCACCTACAGTAATGTTACTGTTTTAGACAAGACAGGCAGGAGTATTACACTATCACCTGATTACGAAGATTCCAGACTGACCATAACAGTCCCTGCCAAGTGGCTGGAAGGTGCAACTTATCCGGTTGTTGTTGACCCTGTGCTTGGCGCTGACATCCGTGTTGACACCCTGGCCACAGTAGACAACTATCCTGATGTTGCCTTTGACGGGACAAATTATCTGGTTGTCTGGCAGTCAGGGACGCCAAATGCAACAGGTACGGGCACGACTGCAATCAGAGGGGCGAGGGTGAGCAGCAGTGGAACAGTGCTCGATGTAACCGCACTGACAATTGGGGATACAGCCAGCAGGGATGATGAATTTCCATCCGTAGCCTATGACAGTGTCAATTCACGATATATCATCGTGTGGATGATGTGGAATGACACTACCGCACCTGTTACGTCGGCTAATATTTATCGAAATACTGTCACGACGGCTGGTGTAGTTGGAACATCAACTTCTATCCTTACCGGTACCAACAGGATCCTGGCATATCCGAGGGTGGCCTGCTGCGATCTTAATAACAATTACTATGTGGTATACGGGCGTAACAGCGCCACCGGGGCAACGAGCTTCAATGCCTATTATGGGCAAACTTATAACAGAAACACACATACTGCTGCGACGGTCTCCAATCCAACAGCGACAGTAAGCAGCGGTACCATAACCCCTAATGCTGAACCAAGGTCAATACCGAGGCTCTATTCGCTTTCCACAACAAAATATCTCCTTGCATGGGAGACATTCGGGGTTGATACAAATGGTGACATCTCTGCAAACCTCCTTACTGCTACCTCAACACCGACTTATACATGGGGTACACAGGTCTCAGTCGCCGCAACAGCGGGTACGGCAGAGCGCTACCCTATGGCAGGCTATGACGGCGCAAACGCATTCATTGTCTACCAGAGCGGGCTTACAACAGCAGCAGATGTTTACGGACGTTTTGTGACGCCAGGGGCAACAAGCCTCACACTCGGCGCTACTGTAACGATTTCCAGCGTGGCCGGAAGCGGGCAGGCTTATCCGGCTGTAGCATATACTGACGGTACGTGCTCTGCCACACAGATCAGCCGTTATATGGTTGTATGGCAGGACTACCGCAACAATGCGACTTATCCGGATATTTATGCCTCACCTATGAATACGGCAGGGACGGTTGAGACGGCAGTGGCGGTCTCAACCAATACCACTTATGTTAAAGAGCGTCCTGTAATTGCGGCAGACAGCGGGAATTGCGGTTACATGACTGCATGGAGTGATCAAAGAAATGGGACAGGCAATGCAGATATTTATGCAAACCGTATAGGGTATCCAAACATCAGCAATCTGAGCCCTTCGAGCGGTATGGTTGGCGCAACGATCTCTGTTAATGGTCTTAACTTCGGCAGTGATCCCGGAGCCGGGAATCGTAGCACGACAGCAAACAACCTAAAGATAAATGGCAATCAGGTTTCTGATGCCAATATTACATCATGGTCAAACACGTCAGTCAGTTTCACGATACCTGCCGGGACTACGGCCGGCACCTATCCGGTAACAGCAACTGCCGGAAGCTGGGTGAGTAATCCGGTTAACCTGACAGCCCAGAACCCTGCCCTTCAGGTAACAACGAGTTCCCTTCCTAATGGTTATCAATGGCTCAGCTATGGTTCAAATGTCTCTGCTACGGGTGGAACTGCTCCCTATACATGGAGTATAGTTTCCGGAAGCCTGCCTTCCGGAGTGACTCTGGATAGCGGTACGGGTCTGATTTCAGGTACACCGGCGACTTTTGCTACTTTTAACTTTACAGTAAGGGTGACGGATTCAACAACACCTGCACCTCAGACTGCGGATAAACCACTCTCCATATTGATTTATGAACTTTCAACTATTACAGTTACACCTGCAAATCCTGCCATATTGCAGGGGCAAAACGTCCAATTTACAGCTACAGGGACCTATGCCGATATGACAACATCAAATATTACCAGCACAGTCACCTGGGGTACTACAAACCCAGGCGTTGCAACGGTGAATTCAACAGGATTGGCAACAGGAACAGGATTGGGTGCAGTTACAATTACAGCAACCAAATAGGATGGTTTTAAAATGAGGTTTGGATAAAAAGTTTAATATCATGTTGCGAAAAAAGTCATTTTCTGGGGTATTAAAGACGGGAACGGCTGCAGCAGCCTATTCTATTACATGGGCGGCTATATTACTGTCTTTAATCCAGGGCTTTCTTGTTTATCCATCAAGTTCATGGGCTGTTACAGGCAGCACTACCCTTACTGTGGTGCCGGCAGCGCCTACAACCTTGGCGGCCGTTGATACCCCTTCCGACAATGGTAAAGCCATAAACCTCTCCTGGACCCCCTCTGTAACTACCGGGGTGACTGAGCAGAGGGTCTACCGTGGCACAACAACCGGCGGTCCGTATGGCGCCCTTGTAACGACAATCGCCAATAACACGACTTCTTCTTATACGGACATTACCGGGCTTACCAATGGTACGACCTATTATTATGTTGTCAGGGCTTTTGGAGGCGGACAGGAGTCGGGGAATTCGAATGAGGCAAGTGCAGTGCCTGTGGACAATGTAGCGCCTGCTGCTCCTGCAGTCCTGAGTGCGGCGGATGTGGCCGGTGACAATGGTGGTGCTATAGTACTTAACTGGACTGTATCCACATCTACTGATGTAACGCAACAGCGCATATACCGCGGCACTGTGACTGGAGGTCCGTATGGGACGCTTGTAACCACAATAAGCAACAACACGATATCAACATATACGGACAACTCCGGACTTACGAATGGTACTACATATTACTATGTTATCAGGTCCTATGATGGTACGCAGGAATCGGTAAATTCCAATGAATCAAGTGCGATTCCTATTAATAATCCGCCTAATCCACCATCAGGCGTCAGTGCCTCTGATGTAACCGGGGACAATGGTGGAGCGATAGCGCTTACCTGGACGGTGTCAGCATCAACTGATGTAACGCAACAGCGCATTTACAGAGCTACTGTTTCCGGTGGTCCGTACGGGACGCTTGTTACAACGATCAGCAACAACACGACGTCAACTTATACAGACAACACCGGACTTACCAATGGCACTACTTACTACTATGTAATACGCACATATGATGGCACCCAGGAGTCAGTAAATTCCAACGAGGGAGGCGCGGCGCCTGTTGACAACACGGCGCCCAATGCACCTGCAGGCTTATCAGCGGCAGATGTGGCCGGAGACAATGGTGGTGCGATAGTCCTTACCTGGACTGTATCAGCATCAACTGATGTGACGCAGCAGCGGATATACCGTGGTACGACAGCAGGAGGTCCGTATCCGACGCTTGTTACAACGATTGCCAATAACACGACTGCAACCTACACAGAAAACACAGGGCTTACGAATGGTACTACATATTATTATGTTATAAGGGCCTATGACGGCACACAAGAGTCAGGAAACTCCAATCAGGGTAGTGCAGCGCCGATTGATAATCCACCTAATCCGCCCACTGGTGTCAGTGCGGCTGATGTAGCGGGAGACAACGGTGGTGCGATAGCGCTTAACTGGACAGTGTCTGCATCAACTGATGTGACGCAGCAGAGGATATACCGCGGTACGGTGTCAGGCGGCCCGTACGGGACACTGGTAACCACAATAAGCAACAACACGACATCAACTTACAGTGACAATACCGGCCTTACGAATGGGACTACTTACTACTATGTAATACGCACATATGACGGCACCCAGGAGTCAGGAAATTCCAATCAGGGGAGTGCTGCGCCTGTGGATAACACGGCTCCGAATGCGCCTGCAGCCCTGAGTGCAGCAGATGTGGCAGGAGACAATGGTGGTGCGATAGTCCTTAACTGGACAGTATCAACATCAACTGATGTGACACAGCAGCGGATATACCGTGGTTCGACAGCAGGAGGCCCGTATCCGACGCTTGTTACAACGTTATCCAATAACACGACTGCGACCTATACAGACAACACAGGGCTTACGAATGGGACTACATATTATTATGTTATAAGGGCCTATGATGGCACCCAGGAGTCAGTAAATTCCAATCAGGGTAGTGCGTCGCCTGTGGACAACATAGCGCCGAATGCGCCTGCTGCGTTATCAGCAGCGGATGTGGCCGGTGATAACGGCGGTGCGATAGTCCTTAACTGGACTGTGTCTGCGTCAACTGATGTAACGCAGCAACGGATATACCGTGGTACAGTGTCAGGCGGTCCGTACGGGACGCTTGTTACAACGATCAGCAACAATACGACATCAACATACACAGACAACACCGGACTTACGAATGGAACTACTTACTACTATGTAATCAGGGCCTATGACGGGACCCAGGAGTCAGGAAACTCCAATCAGGGTAGTGCGGCGCCTGTGGACAACACGGCGCCCAATGCACCTGCAGGCTTATCAGCAG